>DILW01000185.1 GCA_002425245.1 Betaproteobacteria bacterium UBA5582
ATCGCGCTCGGCGGCGCCGCCGGCGCGCAGGGCATCGAGTCGGCGCTGGAGGTCTCCCCGGTCAGCCATTGGCGTCCTTGGCATTGGTTCGCGACTTGGGCACCGGCGCCATTTCGACGCGGCGGTTGCGGGCGCGGCCTTCGGCGTCGGCGTTGTCGGCGACCGGCTGCTGCGAGCCGAAGGCGGCGGCGAAGATGGCCGAGGCCGGCACGCCGTCCTCGATCAGCGTGCGGGTGACGGTCAGCGCGCGCTGGGCCGAGAGTTCCCAGTTGTCGGCGAAGCGGCTGTTGCTGCCGCGCACCGGCATGTCGTCGGTGAAGCCGCTGACCATCAGCATCTGTTCGCTGGCGCCGAGGTAGGCGGCGATGGGCTGGGACAGGCTCTTCAACAGTTGCTTGCCTTCCGGCTGCAATTGGTCGGAATTGAGCGCAAAGAGCACGTTGCCGCTGATGCCGATCTTGCCGTTGTCGAGCGTCACGCGGCCGGAGGCGAGCGGGCCGGCCAGCGCCTTTTCCAGCGCCAGGCGGCGTTGTTCTTCCTGCTGGCGTTTCTGGATCTCGGCTTCGAGGCTGCTGACCAGTTCGAGTTGCACACCGAGCACGCCGACCAGGATCAGCACGAAAGCGCCGAGCAGCCCGGCCATCAGGTCGCCGAAGACGGCCCAGACAGGGGTGCTGTGGTCGACGCTGGCGTCGCTATCTTCGAGGCTCATGCTTCGCTACCGACGACGCGTTGCAGGTCGTCGACCATCTTCTTCTGCGACAGGATGCTGAGGTCGATGATTTCGCGTGCCTGGGCGACGTAGTAGGCAAGCTGCTCGTCGCTGCGGGTCAGCGACTTGGCCAGGCCGTTTTCGATGCGTTGCAACGCGGCCATCATCTTGTCGTTCGATTCGGCAAACAGCTTGACCGCGGCGCCGAAGGCTTCGCCCAGGCTGGCCACTTCCAGCGCGCCGCCGGCGATGCCGCTGCCGACCTCGACCAGCTTGCCGGCTTCGCTCTCGACCCTGGCGGCGAACTGGCTGCCGGCGCGTTCGAGCAACTCGGCCGACGACGCGACGAGCGCGTCGATGGCGCTGCGCTGCTCGGTCGAGGCGTGGTTGATGGCGTCGAGCAGGGCGCCCAGGGTTTCCATGATGCGGCTGCGCTCTTCAAGCAGGCTGTTGTCACGGGCCATGCTCGCCGACAGTTCGTGGCGTAGCTGGCCGATGACTTCGGCGGCGGCCTTGGGCGCCTCGGCGGCGGTGTGCATCAGGCGGGTGACTTCGGCGATGGTCGTTTCGGCCTGGCGCTGGTGCGCGGCGACCAACTCACGGGCGGTGTCGCCGAGCGTGCGGGTGATCTGTTCCTGTTGCGCCAGTGTGGCGTCGCCGTGTTGCTGCCATTGCGCTTCGAGCTTGCCGGCCATGGCGGCGAGGGCATCGGCGAATTGGGACTGGCGGGACTGTTCACCGCTGGCCCAATCGCGCTGCCAGTCAGCCTGCGTGGCGCGCATGTCGGCGAGCAAAGCGGCGCTGCGCTGGGCGAAGCTGTCGGCGAGGCTGGTCTGGGTTTGTTCCAGCGCCTGCGTCAGGCGGTCGCTCGCCTGTTCGTGTTTGGCCAGCGCGCCGGTCCAGGTTTCGGACACCGTTTGCACGACGCCTTCAAACTGGCTGGCCAGCGTGTCGGCCAGTTGTTGCTGATGGGCGGCGGTGGTCTCGGCCAGGGCCGCCTGTTGCTGCGCGGCGTCGGCCTGCAGCTTGGTCTGGGTGGTTTCGACCGAGGCGAGCAGCGTCGTGGCGCGCTGATCGAAGGTCTCGGCGTAGACGGTAAGCGCAGCTTGCAGTTGCTGGTGCTGGCGCTCGGTGGCCTGTTCGTGATGGTTCAGGGCCTGCGTCCAGGTCTCGCTGACGCTGCCGACGACTTGCGCAAATTGCCCGGTGATGCCGGCCAGTTGTGTTTCGACGGTGCCGAACAGCTTGTCGTGCAGGCCGCGCGTCTCGTTGGCAATGCTCGCCATGGTGGCGGTGACGACCGGCTGGATGGTCTGCGCGGCGACCGTTGCGCTGTCCTTGAGGCTGGCTTTGAGCGACTGGTCGACGGATTGCGCCAGGTTGCCGTACAGCCCCCTGGCTTCGTCGTGGAAGCGCTGCTGACCGGCCAGCAGCTGCTCGCCGAGCTGGTGGTGGTGTTCGGCCATGCGGCTCATCATTGCGTCGAGCTTGCCGACCAGTTCGGGCAGCGCCTGGGCCTGCGCCTGCAGGGCCTTGAAGGTTTCCTGGCGCTGGTGGGTGAGCGAAAAGTCGCGCAGCACGCCGGCGATCCGGCTGTCGAGCAACTGGCCGACTTGCAGGCGTTCGCGCCGACACAGCGCCGAGATCAGGCCGAGCATGGCCGAGGTGGCGACGCCGGCGACCGAGGTGCCGAAGGCGACGCCCAGGCCCTTGACCGGCGCGGCCAGCGCGGCGCGGATGGTGTGCAGGTCGGTGGTGCTTTCCAGCGCCAGCACGGCGCCGTTCAGCGTGACCACCATGCCGAGGAAGGTGCCGAGCATGCCGAGCAGCACCAGCAGACCGACCAGGTAGGGCGTGATGCCGGGGCCGGGCAAGGCGACGCGTTCGCCTTCGATGCGCAGGCGCACGGTGTTCTGCAAGGCGACCGGCACCTGTTGCAGCCATTCGCCGAGGTGGCCGATGTCGTCCGGGATATTGCGCAGCGCCGCCGCCAGCGCCGCCGTATTGGCGTGGAAGCGCCGCATTTCCAGGGCGCCGGCGAGATAGACCACGGCGATGATGCAGGAGACGGAGAAGGCCAGCCTGTGGCCGTCGAGGTAGCCAATGGCGACCCAGACGACGGCGAGCAGGCCGAGGGTGAAAGCGAAGAGACTGAGATTGCGGTTCATCGGGGATTCGTTTCGTGGTTGGCGCTGCCCGGCGGGGCAGCCAGGGCAGCGATCAGCCCGGCGACGGGCTTCAGGCGCAGTTCCAGCTCGGCCAGCAGCACGGTCTGGGCATCCTGGCAGAAGGCTTCGAGCCAGCTGCCCGGCTGTGCCCAGGCGGCGGGATCGTCGACGCCGCCCTCGCCGAGCGTGGCGCGGTGGTCGGCGTAACGCTGCTGGAAGCGCTTGCTGAGCAGGATCGGGATGTTACCGAGCAACGTACGCTCGCGGGAAGCCAGCGACTTGTCAAAGGTGGCGTCGAGTTCGGCCAGCTGCCGACCGGCCGCCGACCGAGCGGCCAGCGCCTTGCGGGCACTGGCGCGCAGGGCGGTGATGGCGGCGTTCATGTCGCGCTGGTGGGCGAGGTAATAGCGGTGGTAGGGCGAAAAATCGGCGGCACTTTCCGGCGTCGCATTGGGCAGCGGCACCGGAAACGGAATCCGTGCCGGCGGCGCGTTGAAAACGCCGTCGGCCTTGATCGAATCGCTCAGATGGCGGCGCACGCGGGCCAGTTGCTCGGGGAGATCGTCATTTGCCGAACCCCCGGCCACCCCGCCGCCGGCCCGGGGAGCAAGGGCCGAATACAGCGTTAACGCTTCGGAAACGTCCAGCCATTGCCCGAGCCGTTCGCCGAAATCGTAATTCAGTGCGGAGACTTCTGGCAGGGCGCCGGAGAGAACGCGGACGAGCGCTGAGCGGTTGAATGTGGCGTGCTGCAATCCACGCGCCATGATCATGTCCTGGATCGACAAAAAAGGGGGCGCAAGGCTACTACAACTTGGCGCCGGGGTCAGCGGGATCGCTTCCCTTGCTGCCAACTTCCGCCCTATGTCGGGAGCCGCGATGCATCAGAAGCACGACGAAGGCTTTGGGTAGCCAAAATTTCTATTGGCATTTGGCACTAGCGCAAACAAACACTGACATGCCCGGCTGGCTCGGGACACCGGCCTTCACAGCGTCTCGATCCCCGCCCGGACCTCCCCCGCCCGACGCTGCAAGGTTTGAAGCGTTGCCGCTTCCATGCCGGCCAGCTGGCGGTAGACCATGCCCAGCCTGGGGTTGGCGGCCAGCCGCTCGCTGTTGCGCGCGAAGAAATCCCAGTACAGGGCGTTGAACGGGCAGGCCCGCTCGCCGACCCGGGCTTTTCGGTCGTAGTGGCAGCCCCGGCAGTAATCGCTCATGCGGTCGATGTAGGTGGCGGTCGATACGTAGGGTTTGGTCGCCAGCCGGCCGCCGTCGGCAAACTGGCTCATGCCGAGGGTGTTGGGCAGTTCGACCCATTCGAAGGCGTCGATGTACACCCCGAGATACCAGCGGTGGACGGCCACCGGATCGAGTCCGGCGAGTAGCGCGAAGTTGCCGATCACCATCAGGCGCTGGATGTGGTGGGCGTAGGCGTGCTCCAGCGACTGGCCGATGGCGTGCGCGAGGCAGCGCATGCGGGTTTGCCCGTTCCAGAACCAGGCGGGGAGCGGCAGGCGGTGGTCGAAATGGTTGTGCGCGTCGTAGCCCGGCATGTTGGCCCAATACACGCCGCGCACGTATTCGCGCCAGCCGAGAATCTGCCGGATGTAGCCTTCGGCCGCTGCCAGCGGGACATGGCCGGCCTGCTGCGCGCTGACGACGGCAGCGACGACCTCGCGCGGGTTGAGCATCTTGGTGTTGAGCGCGAACGAGATCAGGGAATGGAAAAGCCGCCCGTTGCCGGTGGCCATCGCGTCCTGGAAATCGCCGAAATGGGGGAGCGCCTGGTCGATGAAGTCGGCGAGCTGCTGCCGGGCCTCGTGCCGGTTCAGCGGCCAGCGGAAATGCCCCGCCGCCGGCTCGCCGAAGCTGTCCACGCCGGCCTGGCGGATGCTGTGCCAGAGCGCCGCGTGATCGTGCTCTCCGCGCCAGTCGGCCGGGGCGTGCGGTAAGCCCGGCCAGGACTTGCGGTTGTCGTGGTCGAAGTTCCAGCGGCCGCCGAGCGGCTTGCCCGGGCCGGCCATCAGCACATCGTGACGCGTCCGCATCTGGCGGTAGAAATGTTCCATCAACCATTGCCGGCGCCCGGCGAAAAGTCTGGCGGCTTCGTCGCGCTGGCTGTAGAAGTGCTCGCTGTCGACCATCCGCGCAGGAATGGCGAGCTGCGCGGCGTAGTCGGCCAGTTGCCGGTCGAGCCGCCATTCGTCGGGGGCCTGGTATTCAAAGGCGGTGACCGCGTGGCGCGCGATCAGCGCATCGAGGTTGGCCGGCAGCGACTGGCGGTTGGCCGGATCGTCGATGGCAAGATACTCCACGCGATGCCCCGCCTCCCGCAGCTGGCGGGCAAAGTCGCGCATGGCGGCGAAGATGGCGATGATTTTCTGGGCGTGGTGGCGGACGTAATCGGTTTCCTGGCGGACCTCCATCAGCACGTGGACGACGGCAGCGTCGGCTTGCGCAAACCAGCTGTGCTGCGGATCGAGCTGATCGCCCAGGATCAGCCGCAGGGTGCTCACCGCCCCTGCTCCACCCAGATCAACTGGTCGGTGGCATAACCCAGGGACCGGGCCTTGCTCACCAGGGCATCACGCACCTCGGCCGGCAGCGTCCGCTCGCGGGCGAGGATCCACAGGTAATCCCGGCTCGGGCCGGCGACCAGCGACCAGCGGTAGTTCTCCTGGTCGAGGGCAATCACGTGATAGCCGCCGTAGAAGGGGCCGAAGAACGAGACCTTGAGCGAGGCGGTAGCGGGATCGCCGATGAACAGCGCACGCCCGACGGCCTCCTTCCAGGTCTGGTTGCGGGTGTCGTAGCCGCGGTTGAGCACTTTCACGCTACCGTCGTCCTGCAGCGAGTAGGTGGCACTGACATCGCTCAAACCACGCTCGAAGGAATGATCGAGGCGGGCAATTTCGTACCATTTCCCCAGGTAGCGGTTAATGTCGAACGAGCTCACCGGGCGCACCCCGTCGGGTGGGGCGGTCGAGCAGGCAGTGAGCGCCAATGAAAGCAACAAGGCCAGGCAGGCGGAACGCAGGCGCAACATGTGGACCTCCGGATAGAAAATTTATTTTGTCCTGGACAAAAATAGCGGACAGTCGCAATATTACGGCAAAAGATCGCTAATCCGTGATTCTTGTTCATGACGTAATCAGATCCGAATGCGAGGCCCGAGATGATTCGAAGCCCATCACCGACACTGCCACCGCTGGTTGCCTGGCTCGGTTACGGCGGCTTGCTGCCTTTCCTGGCATTGGCATCGGCCAGCTGGTTGGACAAGCATCACGGCCTGTTCTGGAACGACGCGCTTTACGCCTACGGCGCCATCATCCTCAGCTTCGTCGGCGCGCTGCACTGGGGAATGGCAATGAGCCTGCCCGGGCTGAGCGAGCACCAACGCTCGGTCTGCTTTGCCTGGAGCGTCGTGCCCGCGCTGCTCGCCTGGCCGGCGCTGGTCTTGCCTGCCCTGCTCGCGGCGCCGCTGCTGATCGTGGGCTTTGCCGCCCATTACCTGCAGGACCGCCGCCTGGCTCGCCGGGCCGTCCTGCCGGACTGGTACCTGCCGCTGCGGCTGCGCCTGAGCGGCGTGGCCATCGCCTGCATGCTGGCCGGCATGTTTGCCGCCTGAGCCGCCGGCCCGGCCATTCGACGGAGCTTGCCCATGAACCTGTTCAACCGTTTGCCCGGCTTCCCGCGCACCCCGGCCGGCAAGGAGCGCCTGGTGCTGCGCCGGCTGCCGGCGGCCTTCCTGTTCGGCACCCTGCTGCTCGCCGTTCCGTCCTTGCTGGCGCGGATTTTCGTCGATCCGTCCGCTCCACTCACAGTAACCACCATCGACATCTACGTCGCCAGCCTGATCATCCTGCTCTGGACGGTCGTGCTCACCGTGGGCATCGCCGCCTTCATCATCATGGTGATGAAGGGGCCGGCCTACGTCGCCGACGCCTACCCCCTGCAGGAAGCGGAAACCCTGGAGCCTCCCGGCGCGGCAAGGCGAAGTGAGCGCTGATCGAGGGCAAAGCTTCCTTTCAGGACCCTTTTTGCCCCATTCCGGCCCGTCGTCCGCAATCAAATGCGCTAAAATGCCGGCCACCATGCTCTATCCGCTCATTCGCAAGTTCTTTTTTTCCCTGGACGCCGAAAAGGCGCACGGCATTGGCCTGACCGGGATGTCCTTCCTCGAATCGGCCGGCCTGCTCGGCCTGCTGGCCAAACCAGCGCCGGATTGTCCGGTCGAGGTCATGGGTCTGCGCTTTCCCAACCCGGTCGGCCTGGCCGCCGGGCTGGACAAGAATGGCGCACATATCGACGCGCTGGCGCGGCTGGGTTTCGGCTTCATCGAAATCGGCACGATCACGCCCCGCCCCCAGGAAGGCAACCCGAAGCCACGGCTGTTCCGCATTCCGGAGGCGCAGGGCATCGTCAATCGCATGGGTTTCAACAACGCCGGCGTCGATGCACTGCTGTTCAACGTGCGCGCGGCGAACTTTCCCAAGCAGGGTGGCATCCTCGGCATCAACATCGGCAAGAACGCGACGACGCCGATCGAGAAGGCTGCCGACGACTACCTGATCTGTCTGGACAAGGTCTATGACGACGCCAGTTACGTCACCGTCAATATTTCGTCGCCGAACACCAAGAACCTGCGCGAGCTGCAGAAGGACGAGGCGCTCGACGACCTGCTCGCGCAACTCAAGGCGCGCCAGCAGGCGCTGGCGCAGCAGCACGGCAAGTACGTGCCGCTGGCGCTGAAGATCGCGCCGGACCTCGACGACCTGCAGATCACCGCGATTGCCGATGCCTTGCGCCGGCATCGTTTCGACGGCGTGATCGCAACCAACACGACGCTGTCGCGCGAGGGCGTGGAAAATCTGCCCAATGGCAATGAAACCGGTGGCCTGTCGGGCGCGCCGGTGTTTCAGCGGTCGACAGCAGTCCAGGAAAAGCTGTCGGCAGCACTCGCTGGCGAAGTACCGATCATCGGGGTGGGCGGCATTCTCAAGGGGGAGGATGCACTCGCCAAGCTTCGCGCCGGGGCCAGTCTGGTCCAGGTCTACAGCGGTTTCATCTATCGCGGGCCGGAACTGGTCGCCGAAATCGGCGAGGCACTTGCCCGTGCACTCCGAGAAAAACCTATAAGGCCATAAACGGTGCGCAGTTGTTTGCAACTGCAACAGACCGGATAATGTCTGCCTTCGCTCTTTCCCCCATCCATGAGCCACTATCTATTCATTCTCGTCGGCGCGGTGCTGGTCAACAACGTCGTGCTCGTCAAAATTCTTGGCCTGTGCCCTTTCATGGGGGTTTCCAAGAAGCTTGAAACCGCCTACGGCATGGGCGCGGCAACCACCTTCGTGCTGACGGTGGCGACCGGATCAAGCTACATCATCGATCATTTCCTGCTCATTCCCTTCGGGCTGGAATACCTGCGCACACTGTCCTTCATCGTCACCATCGCGGCCATCGTGCAACTGACCGAAATGGTCATCGCCAAGACCTCGCCGACGCTGCAGCAGACGCTGGGCATCTACCTGCCGCTGATCACCACCAATTGCGCCGTGCTTGGCGTGCCACTGATCAATGTCGCCAGCGGCTACAACTTTGTCGAGTCGCTGCTCTTCGGCGCTGGCAGCGCGGTCGGTTTCTCCGGCGTGCTGATCCTGTTCGCCGCGATCCGCGAGCGCATCGAGGGCGCCGACGTACCGCGCTACTTCCGCGGCTCGGCCATCGCCATGGTCACCGCCGGCCTGATGGCGCTGGCCTTCATGGGCTTCGCCGGCCTGGACAAGTACCAGTAATGGATATCCTGCTCGCCATCGCCATCATGGCCCTCGGCGCCGTCGTGCTCGGCGCCGCCCTCGGCTTCGCCTCGATCAAGTTCAAGGTTGAGGGCGATCCCTTGGTCGAGAAGATCGACGCCATCCTGCCGCAGACACAGTGCGGCCAGTGCGGCTACCCCGGCTGCAAGCCTTACGCCGAAGCGATCGCCAAGGGCGAGGCCGACATCAACCTGTGCCCGCCGGGCGGCATGGAAGGCGTGCAACGCCTGGCCGACCTGCTCGGTCGCGAGGTCAAGCCGCTGGAGGCCGAAGAAAAGCCCAAGCAGGTCGCGATCATCGACGAGAACACCTGCATCGGCTGCACGCTGTGCATCCAGGCCTGCCCGGTCGATGCCATCGTCGGCGCCGCCAAGCAGATGCACACCATCATCGCCCAGCAATGCACCGGCTGCGAACTCTGCCTGCCACCCTGCCCGGTCGAATGCATCCACATGGAAGTCATTCCCGAGACGCTGGAAAACTGGAAATGGAAATATCCGGTCGTCGCCATCCAGCCGGTTGCGACCAGACCGTCCGCCGAGGAAGCCGCGTGATGCTGGCCAAACTGTTCAAATTCTACGGTGGCGTGAAGCCGCCCTCGAACAAGACGCTGTCCAACCAGCAGCCGATCCGCCCGGCACCGCTGCCGTCGCGCCTGGTCGTGCCGCTGCACCAGAGCATCGGCGGCACGCCGCGACCGCTGGTTCAGGCCGGCGATCCGGTGCTCAAGGGGCAGAAGATCGGCGAGGCCGACGGCTGGATCTCCGCCGCCGTACATGCACCGACCTCGGGTACCGTGGTCGAGGTGGCGATGCATGTGCGTCCGCACGTCTCCGGGCTGGAATCGCTGTGCGTGGTCATCGAACCCGACGGCAAGGATGAATGGATCGCCCACGGCCCGGCCGACCGGGCGGCCATGTCGCCGGCCGACATCTGCCAGTTCCTGCAGGAACACGGCATCGTCGGTCTCGGCGGCGCCGGCTTCCCCACCCACGGCAAGCTCAAGGCGACGCCGGGCGTGCCGATGGCCGAACTGATCATCAACGCCGCCGAGTGCGAGCCCTACATCACCTGCGACGACCTGCTCATGCGCGAGCGCGCCGACGATATCGTGCGCGGCACCGCCGTCTTCCGCGACATGCTGCAACCGACCAGGGTGATCATCGGGATCGAGGACAACAAGCCGGAAGCCATCGCTGCCATGCAGAAGGCAGTCGAGGCGCAGGGTGAGGCCTTTGCCGTGGTGCCGGTACCGACCCTCTACCCGGCCGGCGGCGCCAAGCAGTTGATCCGCGTGCTGACCGGCAAGGAAGTCCCGGGCGCCATGCGCTCGACCGCCGACATGGGCGTGCAGGTGTTCAACGTCGGCACCGCCTACGCCGCCTGGCGCGCCATCGGCCACGGCGAGCCGCTGATCTCGCGCATCGTCACGCTGACCGGCAACGTACGCAGCGCCGGCAACGTCGAAGCGCTGATCGGTACGCCGATGGACGAACTGCTGAAGCTGGCGGAACCGAATCCGGACACCGACGGCATCATCATGGGCGGGCCGATGATGGGTTTCCTGGTCCCGAACGAACACGCACCCATCGTCAAGACCAGCAACTGCCTGATCGCCCACTCCGAACGCCTGTTCCCGCCGAAGGCGCCGGAAATGCCTTGCATCCGCTGCGGCGCCTGCGCCCGCGCCTGCCCGCACGAACTGCAGCCGTTCGAGCTGTACTGGCATGCGCGCGCCAAGGATTTCGGCAAGACCCAGCAGTACCACATCTTCGACTGCATCGAATGCGGCTGCTGCTCCTTCGTCTGCCCGTCGCGCATCCCGCTGGTCCAGTATTTCCGTTTCGCCAAGAGCGAGATCTGGGCGCGCGAGAAGGAAAAGAAGGCGGCCGACGAAGCCAAGCAGCGTTTCGAGTTCAAGCAATTCCGTGAGGAACGCGAAAAGGCGGAAAAGGCCGAGAAGCTGGCCAAGGCGGCTGCTGCGCAGGCGGCCAAAAAGGCGGCGGAAGCAGCTGCGGCCAGTGATGCACCGGCCACCGAACAACCTGCCGAGGCTGCAGCCGACCCGGCCGAAGCCGCCAAGAAGGCCGCCATCGCCGCCGCCATGGCGCGGGCCAAGGCGCAGCGCGAAGCGGCACAGCCGAAGAACACCGATGAATTGACGCCGGAACAGGCCAAGGCCATGGCCGAAATCGAAGCCCGTCGCCAGCAGGCCGGCATCGTGCCCGAGCCGGCCGACGCTCTGCCGGCGACCACCGAAGCGAAACCCGAATGATGTTCGCCCCCGCCCCCTACCTGCTCAAGGACGCCAGCGTCAGCCGGGTCATGACCATGGTCTGCCTCGCGCTGATTCCCGGCATCACCGCCTACGCCTGGCTGGTCGGCCCGGCCATCCTGGTCCAGCTGGTGATCGCCTCGGTCACCGCCATTGCCGCCGAAGCGGCCATGCTCAAGCTGCGCGGCAAGCCGCTGGCAATGTTCCTGTCCGACGGTTCGGCCATCGTCACCGCCTGGCTGATCGCGCTGACCTTCCCGCCGCTGGCGCCGTGGTGGCTGGTGGTCACCGGCACGCTGTTCGCCATCGTCATCGCCAAGCACCTCTACGGCGGTCTCGGCCAGAACCCGTTCAACCCGGCGATGGTCGCCTTCGCCGCCTGTATCGTCTCCTTCCCGGCACTGATGTCGCAGTGGCCGAGCGTCGGCCTGCAGATGCCGCTGCTCGACCAGCTGAATGTAATACTCGGCCTGGCGCCGCGCGTCGACGCGCTGTCCGGTGCCACGCCGCTGGACGCCATGAAGACGGCGCTCAAGCTCGGTGAAGGCCAGGTCGATATCGCCCACCTGCTGGCCAACCAGGACATCTACGGCAACTTCGCCGGGCGCGGCTGGGAATGGGTGGCCGTCGGCTACCTGCTCGGCGGCCTGTGGCTGTGGCAGCGCAAGCTGATCACCTGGCACGCGCCGCTCGCCTTCATCGGCGGCATGGTGCTGATTTCCGGTGTGCTCTGGCTGTACCAACCGGCCAGTTTCGCCAGCCCGCTGTTCCACCTGCTTTCGGGCGGCACCCTGCTCGGCGCCTTCTTCATCATCACCGATCCGGTGTCCGGCTGCACGACGCCGCGCGGCAAGCTGATCTTCGGCTTCTGCGCCGGCCTGCTCGCTTACATCATCCGTGTCTTCGGCGGCTTCCCCGACGGCGTGGCCTTTGCCGTGCTGCTGATGAACCTGTCGGCGCCGTTGATCGACCAGCTCACGCAACCGCGCATCTTCGGCATGAAGGGCAAGCAGTCATGACCAGCACCCCGCGCGAATACACCGCCCCCGGCATGGCGCTGCGCACGGCGGCCATCCTCTTCATCTTCGTCATCGCCTTCACGGCGATGCTGTCTGCCGCTTACCAATGGACCAAACCGGCAATTGCGGCATCGGCACTGGCAGAAAAGATGAAACTGCTCAACGAGGTCCTGCCGGGCTCGGACTATGACAACCCGATGTTGCAGGATACGCTGACCCTGCCGCCAACCGCGGAGCTCGGCTTGAAGGAGCCAAGCACCCTGTACCGGGCGCGCAAGAACGGGCAGCCAGCCGCGCTGATTTTCGAGGCCGTCGCACCCGATGGCTACGCCGGCCGCATCCGCCTGCTGATCGCGATTCGTGCCGACGGCAGCGTCGCTGGCGTGCGCGTCACCCAGCACAAGGAAACGCCGGGATTGGGCGACTATGTCGATCCGAAGAAGGACAAGAACAAGACCAGCCCGTGGATCACCCAATTCAACGGCCTGTCGCTGGCCAGCACGCCAGCCAAGGAATGGCGCGTGCGCAAGGATGGCGGGCGCATCGACTATCACGCCGGCGCCACGGTCACCCCGCGCGCCGTTACCCGTGCCGTTCATCAGGCCGTGCTGTGGGCCGATATCCGGCGCGACCAGCTGTTCGCAGAAGGGAGCACGCAATGACCCGCGACGAATTCTCGACCATCGCCTATAACGGCCTGTGGAAGCAGAACACTGCGCTCGCCCAGTTGCTTGGCCTGTGCCCCTTGCTGGCGGTCAGCACCAACATCGTGAACGGCGTGATGCTGGCGCTGGCGACGATCATCGTCATGGCGCTGGCCAACGTCGCCGTCGCCATGCTGCGCAACCTGATCCCGCACGAAATCCGCATCCCGGTGTTCATCCTCATCGTTGCCGCGCTGGTCACCGTCGTCGACTTGCTGTTCAACGCCCAGTTGCACGAACTGTATGTGGTGCTCGGTATCTTCATCCCGCTGATCGTCACCAACTGCATCGTGCTTGCCCGCGTCGAAGCCTTTGCCGCCAAGAACCCACCGCTCAACTCCACCGTCGACGGCATCTTCATGGGCCTCGGACTGCTATGGACGCTGGCCGTGCTCGGCGCGATGCGCGAATTGCTGGGCAGCGGCACCCTGTTTTCCGGGATCGACATGGTGTTCCCGAGCCTCTCACCGATCCAGGTGCTGCCCGCCGACTACCCGGGTTTCCTGCTCGGCCTGTTGCCGCCCGGGGCCTTCATCCTGCTCGGCTGCATGATCGCCTGGAAGAACTGGATGGACGCCCGCGCCGCCGAACGCGCCAAGCGTCGCCCGCCGACCCCGGAAGCCATCGCCGATACCGCCGAAGCCGGCGCCTGATTCACCCGGCATGCAAGTGGCCGAATTTCGTGAGCGCCTGCGGGCGCTCGGTGCCAAGCCGGTCCACGAGGAACGCATGCTGCGCGCCTGGCTGCAGGCCATGCCGCTGGACAGCGGTAGCCGTCGCCAGGCGGCTGAAAACTTCCTGCCGCTGGCCATCCGTGAGGCGCTGCCCGAGCTGAACAGCCAACTGGCCGGCCTGGCCCGCGTCGTTTCCGAGCACCCGGGCAGCGACGGCACTCGCCTGCTGGTCGAGCTGGCCGACGGCCAGACGGTCGAGAGCGTGCTGCTGCCGCGCGACGGCGTCTGCATTTCGACCCAGATCGGTTGCGCGGTCGGCTGCACCTTCTGCATGACCGGCCGCGACGGCCTGCTGCGCCAGGTCGGCAGTGCCGAAATGCTCGCCCAGGTGGTCCTCGCCCGCCAGCGCCGGCCCTTGCGGCGGGTCGTCTTCATGGGCATGGGCGAGCCGTCGCACAACCTCGACAACGTGCTGGAAGCGATCGACCTGCTCGGTACGGCCGGCGGTTTCGGTCACAAGAACCTGGTTTTCTCGACCGTCGGCGATCCGCGCGTGTTCGAGCGCCTGCCCGGGCAGCGCGTCGTCCCGGCGCTGGCGCTGTCGCTGCACACCACCGACGGCGAACTGCGCACCCGCCTGCTGCCCAAGGCGCCGCGCATGGCACCGGAAGAACTGGTCGAGCTGGCGGAGATCTACGCCCGGCGCACCGGCTACCCGATCCAGTATCAGTGGACATTGCTTGCCGGGGTCAACGACAGCATCGAGGAAATGGACGGCATCGTCCGCCTGCTTGCCGGCAAGTACGCGATCATGAACCTGATTCCGTACAACACCACGGCAGCGCTCGACTTCCGCCGCCCGAGCAATGCACGCGTCACCGAACTGGCGCACTACCTGCACGCGCGCGGCGTGCGTACGACGGTGCGTCAGTCAGCGGGTCAGGACGTCGACGGGGGTTGCGGCCAGCTCCGGGCGCGCACGGCACGCCAGCTCCGGCGTTCTCCCTCAGGCGCTGCCGTGAGCGCCCCCGGCAGCGTCGAGTAAGGTCGAGAACGCCTCGGCCACCTGCGGTCGACCGTAGAGATAGCCCTGCAGTTGGTCACACCCGTGCTCGATCAGATAACGCGCCTGGTCGGCCGTTTCCACGCCTTCGGCGATAACCTGCAGCCCAAGCTCGTGTGCCATGGCGATGATCGCCGAAACCAGCCGCACCTGTTCGCCACTCGCGCCGATCTGCGAGACGAAGCTGCGGTCGATCTTGAGGTACTGCACCGGAAACTGGCGCAGGTAGCTGAGTGAGGAGTAACCAGTACCGAAATCATCGATCGCCACCTGAACATTCATCCGCTGCAATACCTGCAACATGGCGGTGGCCCGCGACGAGTTGCGCATCAGCAGCGACTCGGTCAATTCCATCTCGATCAGCTCGGCTGGTAGCCGGAACTCGCGCAGCAACTGCAACAGCATCTTCGGCAGGTCCTGCTGGGCGAACTGGTGCGCGGAGATGTTGACAGCAACCGGCACCACCGGCAAGCCGGCGTCCAGCCAGGCCCGCTGCTGAGCGCAGACATTCCGGATTGCCCATTCGCCAAGGGCATTGATCAGACCGTTCTCTTCGGCCAGGGGAATGAAGATTTCCGGCGAAATCATTCCGCGCTGCGCATGCTGCCAGCGCATCAGTGCTTCGGCACCGATGATCCTGCCGCTGCCAGCATCGACCTTGGGCTGGTAGTGCATGGACATTTCGCCCCGGTCGAGGGCGCCGAACAGGTCGTTTTCCAGTAACAGTTCGCCGAGCGTGGCGGTGTTGATTTCAGGCGAGAAGAAACAGAACTTGTTGCGTCCTTCCTCCTTGGCCCGGTACATCGCCGCATCGGCCTTGCGCAGCAATTCGGAGGCGGTTTCACCGTCTTCGGGATACAACGCGATCCCCGCGCTGCCGCTGACCGTCAGTTCATGGCCGGCCAGCAGATAGGGCTGACACAGGGCGGCCAGCAGTTTCTGACAGACATGGGCAAGATCCTGCCGCGCTTCGAGTTCCGGCAAGACGGCGACGAACTCGTCGCCGCCCTGACGACAGAGGGTATCGGTGTCCCGCAGCACGCTGAGGCCGCGCTGCGCCGCCTGAATCAGCAGGTCGTCGCCAACGGCGTGACCCAGGGTGTCGTTGATGTTCTTGAAGCGATCAAGGTCGATGAAGATGATCCCCATGTGCCGGCCGGCACGCTTCGATTTGAGCACCCCCTGCCCGATCCGGTCTTCGAGCAGCAGGCGGTTGGGCAGGCCGGTCAGGGCGTCGTGGTGTGCCAGGTGATGGATGCGTGCTTCACTCTGCTTGCGCTCGGAGATGTCGATGAAAACCCCGATATAGTTGCCGGCTTCCCCGTCCTCGCCTTGAACCGCAGTGATCGACAGGAGTTCGGGGAAGACCGCACCGTCCTTGCGCCGGTTCCAGAGCTCGCCCTGCCACTGCCCCACGCTTTTCAGCGTCTGCCACATCTCGCGGTAGAAATCCTCGCTCTGGCGCCCGGAATTGAGCACTGCCGGCGTCTTGCCCAGCACCTCCGCCGCCGCATAGCCGGTAATGGCGCAGAACGCCGGGTTGACGGCGATGATGCGCGCATCGCTGTCGGTGATCGTCATCCCTTCCGCCGCATGCGTAAACACCGTGCCGTAAAGACGCAACTCCGCTTCGGTTCGCCGCTGCGCCTCATAGCGATCGGCCAGGTCGGCGTGCGCTGCCAGCAACGCCCGCCGGTCACGCTCGATCCGGAACAGAGCATACAAGGCGTAGACAAGCAATGACAGGGCAATCACGTAGAGCAGGGTGCGATGGTAGGTCGCCAGCGCCAGGGCCGCCTGATAGGAATCAAGATAGGCCCGGGTCAATTCCTCGTGCAGGCGCCCGGTCGGCGCCCGCACAATGCCATCGACCAAGCCGGCCACTCGCGGCCCATGCTCGAGGATCAGGCGGGCATGCACCAGCAAACGTCGCATTTCCACATCGCCAGGGGTCTGGCCGGTACTAGCCAGCAAGCTCTGCAGATCGGCACCGAGTGCAGCCTGTTCCCCGATTTCGCGGTTATCCGCCATTTCGGCGCCCCCCAGGCGCCTGATGAAAGCTTCGAAGGCCTTGCGCTGAGTCAATTCCTGAGTGTTCAACAGCGCGTCGGCTGCCACCGGCAGATACAGAACTGAATTGCGCAACACGGCATTCGCCCGCTGAAAGCGGTCCACATCCAGCGCCTTCAGTTGCTGCGCTTCGTCCAGCGCCTGAATCCGCTGCCCGACCCGCAGCCGATCCGTTTCGTTCATCCAGGCAGGCATCCCTGCCTGCAGGGCTTTTACGGTTTCGCGAAGCCGGGTCTGGTGGTAGGCCATCCCGTCATAGTTTTGCAACAGCCCGGCACGGCTGGCAACCACGCTGGCAGTTAGGTTCTCGTCGTGGCTCTGATACTCGCGGAGCAACAGGGAGTAGGCATTGTGTGCCTGCGGGCTGACCTCACCGGCCTTCAGGAAAAGCCAGGTGAGCAAGGCCGCAAGAATGGCCATCAGGGCGATTTTCCAGGCGCGGTGCGCACGCAGTGAAGCCAGCGTCACCCTCATTCGACGCCATCCAGCGCGGGAATCCGGCCAGTCAGGGAATGGAGGAAGGCCACGATCGATTTGATATCGTCCGGTGGCAGATCCCTTCCCAACTGGTAACGCCCCATGACCGCGACCGCGGCATCGAGCGAAGCGGCTGAACCGTCGTGAAAATAGGGGGCGGTCAAGGCCACGTTGCGCAATCCGGGCACCTTGAAGACGTGACGATCCTCTTCCCGCCCGGTGACGTTGTAACGGCCGAGGTCAGCCCGGGTCGGCGTGCGCTCGGCAAAGTAATCGCCGATCACGCCGAATTTCTGGAACATGTTGCCGCCGAGCAGAGCCCCTTGATGGCAGCTGATACAGCCCAGGTCGCGAAAACGCTGGTAGCCGGCTTTGGCTTGCGGACTGAGCGCCGACGGGTCGCCGCGCAGGTAGCGATCAAAAGGCGCATCGAGCGTATGCAGCGATTGTTCGAAGCTGGCGATGGCATCGGCAATGTTCTCGGGGGTCAGACCGTCACGGTAAGCCTCGGCGAATGTCCTGACGATCTCTTCGTCGACCCGCAGACGTTCGATCACCAGCGCCCAGGAAGCCCCCATCTCCACCGGGTTGTGCAAAGGACCGGCAACCTGCTCCTGCAGGCTGAGCGCACGCCCATCCCAAAACTGAACGAAGTTGAGGCCGCTATTGAAGACGCTGGGTGCATTGATTCCGCCCCGACGCCCCTGAACGCCGATCGAGACCGGCAAACCATCAGCGCCGCCAAGGTCGAATCGGTGACAGGAAGCGCAGGCCACGCTGTTGTCGACCGACAGGCGCCGATCGGCAAACAAGCGCGCGCCGAGCGCGACGCGTTCCGGCATCAGGACGGGTGGCTCAGGCAAGGGGCGCAAAGCCCCCAGGGTTTCTTCGAAGCCTGGCGATTGTACGCTTCTCGGTAACAAGGTTTCCTGGTCAGGATGAAAATACCAGGTCCCGAATGACACCGCAAACACCATGACAAGCGCCAGAAACAGCTTTTTCATACTGCCATCATGCCAGTACAACGCAATTCTTGCCACGATGCTTGGCGGAATAGACGGCCTCGTCGGCTCGCCTGATCAGGTTTTGCTCATCCTCGTCGGGGAGCCATTCGGCGACGCCGATGCTGATCGTTGCCGAAACCTCTTGCCCACCGTCGAGGGGCAGTTTCAGACCGGCAAAGGCAGTACGCAGGCGTTCAGCCAACTGGACGGCGGCACGCGCCGCCGTTTCCGGTAGCAGAACGACAAACTCCTCACCACCGTAACGGTAAGCGCTGTCAGTTCCCCGCAAGGAGGCGCGGATGACTTCTGCCAGCGCCTGCAGCACCCGGTCACCCTGGAGATGACCGAAACGATCGTTGATTGCCTTGAAATCGTCGCAATCAAGCACCATCAGCGACAGGGTCCGCCGGTAGCGCCGGGTACGGCTGATTTCCTGCAAAAGATGCTCCCACAAGGACCGGGTGTTGAACAATCCCGTCAAGGAGTCGGTCCTGCTCAGTTCGCGGTAGCGCTCCTCACTTGCCCTCAGTGCTTCCTCGACGCGATGTCTTTCGCTGACGTTCTGCAGCGTCTCGATGGCACCGATCACCCGCCCTTCATCATCACAGATCGGTGCGGCAGTGAAGTACAGCCAGCATCCGGACTCGCCGATGGCGGGAAAGAAATCCTCGGCTTCATAGGCGCCCTCGATCAGCGCCGAACGTTTGAATTTACCGTGATAGAAACTATCGACGGCCGATTCAAGGGCGCCGTCGACGATGAGGTCGGCCAGGATCGGTCGCGGATCGCTGTAGAAGGCACGCCACTGATCCTGGCTGCCGATCATCTCGCTGGCCGGGACACCGGTCATCACGGCACAGGCCTTGTTCCAGTAGATAACCCGGTGCGCAGCGTCGATCACGATGGTCGCAACGGGGTTGCCATCGAACACCCGGGACATCGAAATCTTTCCGCCGTTGGTGGTGAGGTACATAAACCCTGGGCTTGTCCCGTCGGTTAAAATTGTTGTGCAAACAATATCGCGCATTCCGGCCCCTCTGACAATCCTTGCCTCTCTTCCGCCGTGAAAAAATCCGTCGTCGAACAGTTTTTCCTGCGCTTGCGCGAAGCCAATCCGGCCCCGACGACCGAGCTTGAATACGCCACGCCCTTCCAGTTGCTGATTGCCGTGATTCTGTCGGCGCAGGCGACCGACGTCGGCGTGAACAAGGCGACCGCCAAGCTGTTTCCGCGGGCGCCGACGGCGGCGGACATGCTGGCGCTGGGCGAAGAAGGGCTGACCGAGTACATCAAGACCATCGGCCTGTACCGCACCAAGGCCAGGAACGTCATCGCCACCTGCCGCATCCTGGTCGAACAACACGGCGGCGAAGTGCCCCAGGAACGCGAAGCACTCGAGGCCCTGCCCGGCGTCGGGCGCAAGACGGCGAATGTGGTGCTGAACACGGCTTTCGGACAACCGACCATCGCGGTTGACACCCATATCTTCCGTCTCGGCAACCGTACCGGACTGGCTCCGGGAAAAACCGTGCTTGAGGTCGAACAAAAATTGTTGCGCGTCGTTCCCGGAGCTTTCCTCAAGGATGCCCACCACTGGCTGATCCTCCACGGACGCTACGTGTGCAAGGCGCGCAAACCCGAATGCGCACGCTGCTGTGTTGCCGATCTCTGCGGATTCAAGGGAAAAACAGTAGCGTAATCACCTCGGCAACAGAATGTATCGCGGCGAATCGAGTAATCGCCGTTACCATAACGTTGCCCCATTGTTCCATTAGGAAAGCAGGAATGTTCAACCCCACCCGTGACCAGGTCCGCGATTTCTTCTGCACCGCCTGGAAGAAGCATCTCGAACGGCTACCGCTGGTCGGCGCCGAAGTGACGGCGGCCGACATCGCCGCCCGCCACCCCGAATACCACGCCTTGCTCAGCCATCCGGAGACGGCGCTCAATCTGGAATGGACGCCGGAGAGCGGGCAGATGAACCCCTTCCTCCACCTCTCGCTGCATCTGGCGATCCACGAGCAGACGAGCATCGACCAGCCGCCGGGAATCCGCGCCGCGTTCGAGAAGTTGCGTGCCGGCATGGGCGAGCACGAGGCCGAGCACGTGCTGCTCGAATGCCTGGGCGAAACCATCTGGCGCGCCCAGCGCGACGGTACCCAGATGGACGCGCTGGCCTACGTCGACGCCATTCAGCGCAAGGCCGGCATGCGCTAGCGCGGTATCTGGTAGTTGTCCTGGGTCATCAGGTCGACGCCGCAGTCGATTCCCTCGACCCAGGCAATGAAGTCGGCGACCGCCTGCTTGCCGACGAAGCGCGAGCCGTGCTGCGGAACGATCTGCTCGATGTCGAGCTGGCGAACCATGTTGGCCCAGTATCGACAAACCTTGCGCGACACGATGTAACGCTTGTGGAAGCCTTCCATGTAGCGCTGGTGGGCCTGGAAATTGACGACCGGAACAGCAGCCAGTTCATGCGGCACCAGCGAGGTACCGAGGTCGCCGGAGAAGAGGATCTTGGCCACCGGATCGTAGAACTGGAAATTGCCTTCGGCGTGCATGAAGTGCGCCGGCAGCGCCAGCAGGTTGCACTGGCCCAGACGGATCACGCTGCCCTGATCGGGAATGCCGATGATCCGCTGCGACACGTCCTTGCCGGTGGTGAAGTGCGGTACGAAGCGGGTCCACAGCGAGGAAATCATCACCTTGCAGTGCGAGGCGACAAACCATTTGTTGACCGAAGCGATGATGTCTGGGTCCGGGTGCGAGGCGAGGATGAAATCGAGGTCCTTGGACGAGAAATACTTCTGCATGTCCATCAGCAGACCGGTGTAGGTCATGTTGCCGCCCGGGTCAATCAGAGCGCCGTGTCCGTTGTCGACCACTAGGAACTGATTGCACTGCACGGCGCCGCCGGGCGAATCGTCCACCAGGTCGTAGAACGCGTGAACGATATGTTTCCCATTGTTGAACAGTTCAACTGCCATAGCACCCCCTGATCACAAGGCCTGGGATTATCCTCCCGACGCCGCCATCTGACCAGTCCAGATGACAGATCAATCATCGTCGGCAGGCGGCAACTGCTTGATCAGTTCCTCGATCGTGGTCACCCCCTGCGCCAACTTGAGCGCGCCGGAAATGCGCAGCGGGCGCATGCCTTCGCGGAATGCCTGCTCGCGTATCCTGGGAATTTCCGCGCCGGGTCGGATCAGGCGCCGCACTTCCGGCGTGTTGACCAGGATTTCATAGACGCC
The DNA here is from genome assembly GCA_002425245.1 of Betaproteobacteria bacterium UBA5582. Taxonomy (GTDB): domain Bacteria; phylum Pseudomonadota; class Gammaproteobacteria; order Burkholderiales; family Rhodocyclaceae; genus Azonexus. The sequence goes on from DILW01000185.1 coordinate 21,240, forward strand.
GATACGCCCGCTGTAGCCGGTCATGCGGCATTCCAGGCAGCCGGTGGCGTGGTACACCGTGGTCGGTTCGGCGGCTTTCCAGGGATGGACCAGGCTGCGCCAGGCGAGTTTTTCCTCCTCGCTGATCGGCATGCTCTGCCGGCAATGCGGGCACAGCGTTCGCACCAGGCGCTGGGCCATGATGCCGAGCAGGGTGGAATTGATCAGGTAGGCCGGCACGCCAAGGTCGAGCAGGCGGGTGATCGCCGACGGCGCATCGTTGGTGTGCAGCGTGGCCAGCACCAGGTGACCGGTCAGGGCGGCCTGGATGGCCATTTCGGCGGTTTCCAGGTCGCGGATTTCGCCGATCATGATGATGTCCGGGTCCTGGCGCATGAGGGCGCGGACACCATCGGCAAAATCGAGGCCGATGGCGTGATGAACCTGCATCTGGTTGAACGCCGGCTCGACCATTTCGATCGGGTCTTCGATGGTGCACACATTGACCTCGGGCGTCGCCAGCTGCTTGAGGGTGGTGTACAGCGTTGTCGTCTTGCCGGAACCGGTTGGCCCGGTGACCAGGATGATGCCGTTGGGCGAGGAAGTCATCTGCTGCCAGCGCGTCCCGTCCTCCTGGGAAAACCCGAGCGAACGGAAGTCGCGGACCAGAACCTCGGGGTCGAAGATGCGCATCACCAGCTTTTCGCCGAAGGCGGTCGGCAGCGTGGACAGGCGCAGTTCGACCTCCTGCCCGCCCGGGGTGCGCGTTTTCACGCGACCGTCCTGCGGTCGCCGCTTCTCGATCACGTCCATGCGGCCGAGCAGCTTGATGCGACTGGTCATCGCCGTCATCACCGTCATCGGGATCTGGTACACCTGATGCAGGACGCCGTCGATGCGGAAACGAACGATGCCGATGTCGCGACGCGGCTCGATATGGATGTCCGAGGCGCGCTGATCGAATGCGTACTGCCACAACCAATCGACGATATGAACGATGTGCTGGTCGTTGGCGTCGAACTGCCGGTTGCCCTTGCCCAGTTCGACCAGTTGTTCAAAGTTGGACAGGGCCGAGCCGCCTTCGCCCTTGGCCGCAGCTTTCTTGATCGATTTGGCCAGGTTGAAGAACTCGACCAGGTAGCGGCTGATGTCTTCCGGGTTGGCCATCACGCGCCGGATGCCGGTGCGCAGGATCTGGCGCAGTTCGTCTTCCCACTCGCGGATGAAGGGCTCGGCCGTGGCAATCACGATCTCGCGGGGGGTGACCTGCACCGGCAGGATGGAGAAGCGCGCCGCGTAAGCGCTGGACATCACCTCCGCCACCCCGGAGAAATCAACCTTGAGCGGGTCGATGTGCAGGTAGTCCATGCCGCAGCGGGCAGCCAGCCACTCGGTCAGGCTATCCAGGGTCAGCAGTTTCTGCGGCGGAAGCAGGCTGCGCCAGCGCTGCTCGGCCATCACCAGCAGGGGGTGCTGCTTGTCGCCGTAAGGCCGCCGCTCCTTGATCAGGCTTGCCGCCGTGGCCGCGTCGATCAGACCGTCGGCAACCGCCAGGTCGAGCACTTCGGCGAGTTTGAGACGGTGTTCGGCGGCAGCGCTGTCTTGCGTGGGAAGCATCTTGGGCAGGCTCTCGGGCTGGAAACAGCTTGCGAATATAGCCCAAAAACAAACGGGGCCGCAGCCCCGTTCTTCCTTATCTGGCCGACAAGGCCATCATCAGGTCGTTGATGCGTTTGACGAAACCGGCCGGATCGTCAAGCTGGCCGCCTTCAGCCAGGGTCGCCTGCTCGAACAGCAGGGCCGCCCAGTCGTCGAAGCGGGCTTCCTCGTACTTCAGCCGCATCACCGCCGGATGCTGCGGGTTGATTTCGAGGATGGGCTTGACGTCGGGCGCCTTCTGGCCGGCCGCCTTGAGCAGGCGGGCCAGGTTGCCGGACGGATCGTGCTCGTCGGACACCAGGCAGGACGGCGAATCGGTCAGACGATAGGTAACGCGGACATCCTTGACCTTGTCGCCGAGCGCGGCCTTGACCTTCTCCAGCAGCTCCTTGTACTCGTCGGCCGCCTTCTCGGCTTCCTTCTTCTCGGCTTCGTCTTCCAGCTTGCCCAGATCGAGGCCGCCCTTGGCCACCGATTGCAGGGACTTGCCTTCGAACTCGGTCAGGTGACCGACCACCCATTCATCGACGCGATCGGACAGCAGCAGGACTTCGATGCCCTTCTTCTTGAAGATTTCCAGATGCGGGCTGTTCTTCGCGGCATTGAAGGTGTCCGCGGTGACGTAGTAGATCTTCTCCTGGCCTTCCTTCATCCGGGCGATGTAATCAGCCAGCGACACCACCTGCCGGTCGCCGTCGCCATGGGTCGAGGCGAAACGCAGCAGGCCCGCAATCCTTTCCTTGTTGGCGAAGTCCTCGCCGACACCTTCCTTGAGCACGGCGCCGAAGGCTTCCCAGAACTTGGCGTACTTCTCCTTGTCGGCTTCGTCATCGCTGTTGGCCAAGCCTTCGAGCATGGACAGCACCTTGCGCGTGCAACCGGAGCGGATGTTGTCGATATCCTTCGATTCCTGCAGGATTTCGCGCGAGACGTTGAGCGGCAGATCGGCCGAATCGACGACACCGCGCACGAAACGCAGGTAGAGCGGCATCAGCTTCTCGGCATCGTCCATGATGAAGACGCGGCGCACATACAGCTTGATGCCGTGGCGGGCATTGCGGTCCCACAGGTCGAACGGCGCGCGCGCCGGGATGTACAGCAGTTGCGTGTATTCCTGCTTGCCCTCGACCTTGGCGTGGGTCCAGCACAGCGGATCCTCGAAATCGTGGGCAACGTGCTTGTAGAACTCCTTGTACTGCTCGTCGTCGATCTCCGACTTAGCACGCGCCCACAGCGCGTTGGCCTGGTTGACCGTCTCGTCTTCGTCGGTCATCACCTGCTCGCCATCCTTCCACTCTTCCTTCTTCATCAGGATCGGCAGGGTGATGTGGTCGGAGTATTTGCGGATGATCGATTTCAGCTTCCAGCCGGAGAGGAACTCATCCTCGCCATCGCGCAGATGCAGGATGACATCGGTACCGCGGGTGGCCTTGTCGACCATCTCGACGGTGTAATCGCCTTCGCCTGCCGATTCCCAGCAGACCGCCTGATCGGCAGGCAGACCGGCGCGGCGGGAAATCACCGTCACCTTGTCGGCGATGATGAACGAGGAATAGAAACCGACACCGAACTGGCCGATCAGGTTGGGATCCTTGGCCTGGTCGCCGGTCAGCGCCGAGAAGAATTCGCGGGTTCCGGATTTGGCAATGGTCCCCAGATGCTGCACGGCTTCCTCGCGCGACAGACCGATACCGTTATCGGAAATGGTGATCGTGCGAGCCGCCTTGTCAAAAGCGATGCGGATCTTCAGCTCACTGTCGTCGCCGTACAGGGCGCCGTTGTTCAGCGCCTCGAAGCGCAGCTTGTCGCAAGCATCGGAGGCATTGGAAACCAGTTCGCGCAGGAAAATTTCCTTGTTGCTGTACAAGGAATGGATCATCAACTGCAGCAGTTGTTTGACTTCGGCCTGAAAGCCCAGCGTTTCACGACTGGCGGTTGCGGATTCGGACATAGATGAAACTCCAGTGAAATCAGTAAGGTTTCCCGGAGATGGGGGCTGGGCCGCAGATTTCAAGTCCGCCAGTCGAACAGTTTTCTTCGACCGCGAACGCAAAAACCCCCGTAGATATATCTACGGGGGTTTTGGAGTGGGGAAGCCTGGCGGTGACCTACTT
>DILW01000160.1 GCA_002425245.1 Betaproteobacteria bacterium UBA5582
CGAAACCGGTCAGTGTGCCCACTTCGACCAGCAGCGCCAGCCGCTGTTGATCGAGCTGGCTGGCGCCGGCCGCCGGCAACAAGCCGGAGAAGGCGGCCGCCGCCGGCACGGCCTCGCAGGCAAGCGTCAGCTCGATCACGAGTTGCTGCTGCCGGCCGCGGCTGACGACCACATCGAGCGCCCCCCGGGGAACCGCCAGCGCCGCCTCGAATTGCTGGCGACTGCCGGGGTCCCGGCCGATTCCGCCGACGATATCCCGGAGCGGCAGCGGCAAGGGTGTGGCGAGCGCTATCGCCATCTCTGTTGGCAGGAAGTCATGAATGTTGGCTGAGAAATGACTGATCGTGAACTGTTCGTCAGTGACCAGCAGCGCACCATGCGCCTGGATGGCACCGGAGAGGTGCAGGGCTTCCTTCTCACACTCGTCGATATAGGGCTTAAGCACGCGCTTTCCTCGCCAGCAGGTCTTCAAAGTCCACAGCCTCCAGCGGCCGCGATAACAGGTAACCTTGCACGACTTCGCAGCCATGCGTCTCCAGCCACTGCAGCTGGCGCTCGGTTTCCACCCCCTCGGCCACCGAACGCAGGCTCAACGCACTGGCCAGACTGAGGACGGCAAGGGCAATCGCCTCGTCGTCCGGGTCACTGCCCAGCCCATCGACGAAACTCTTGTCCACCTTGAGCTCGGCCAGCGGCAGGCGCTTGAGGTAGGTCAGCGATGAGTAGCCGGTACCGAAATCGTCGATGCTGACAGCGACACCGCTCTGATGCAGGCGGTTGAGGTTGGCGATGACCACCTCGCTGTTTTCGAGCAGCGCGCCCTCGGTGATTTCCACCTGCAGCAGCTTGGCCGGCACCCCGGACTCCTCGAGCGCGGCAATCAGGACATCGGCCATGTCGGCTTCGCGCATGTTGCGCGGGGAACAGTTGAAAGCAATTGGCGGCACCTGAAGGCCGAGCGCTCGCCAGGTCACCAGCTGCGCAATCAGGATCTGCTGCACTGCCCGGGTGAGATCCTTGATCAGGCCGCTGGCTTCACAAACGGGGATGAACTCGGCCGGCGAGACCTCGCCGAGTTCAGGATCGCGCCAGCGCAACAGGGCTTCGGCGCCGATCAACGGCCGGCCGGGACGCAAGGCGAACTTGGGCTGATAGACCAGACGCAGCCGTCCCAGGTCGAGCGCCGCCCGCATTGCGCTCTCCAGAGTCGCTCGCTTGAGCAGGCGAACATGCAGGTCAGGGACGAAAAACTCGACCCGGTTGCGCCCCAGTTCCTTGGCCCGGTACATCGCGGTATCGGCAGCCTTGACCAGCGAACTGCTGTCCTGGCCGTCTTCGGGGAAGAAGGCAACCCCGACGCTGGCCGAGACAAAGAGCTGGCGCCCCTGGATGTCGAAGGAAGCCGCCAGTTCATCGACGATGCGTCGGGAAATGCGACTGGCGGCCTCGGCGTCGCAGTCAGAAAGGATGGCGGTGAATTCGTCGCCGCCCAGACGGGCGACCGTATCGACATCGCGCATCACTTGCTGCAGACGACTGCCCGCCTGCCGGAGCAGGTCGTCACCCACATCGTGCCCCAGGGTGTCGTTGATGTCCTTGAAGTTGTCGAGATCTATGAACATCAAGGCCAGGCGTTCCTTCTTGCGCCGGGCCTGAGCCAGGGCATGGCGCAGACGGTCATGGAACAGGGTGCGGTTGGGCAGGCCGGTGAGCACATCGTGGGCCGCCAGGTACTCGGCCTTGCGCTGGGCGTTCTTGATGTCGGAGATATCCGAGAACACCGAAACAAAGTGCTCGATCCGTCCCTCGGTGTCGTCGACGCGGTTGATCGTCAACCATTCGGGATAGATCTCGCCGTTCTTGCGCCGGTTCCAGATTTCGCCTTGCCAGAAGCCCTTTTCGAGCAGCGCCCCCCACATTTCCGCATAGAAATCCTGGCTGTGCCGCCCCGACTTTAGCAGGTGACCAACCTGCCTGCCCACCGATTCCTCGCTGGTATAACCTGTGATGGCGGCAAAGGCCTTGTTGGTCGTCTGCACGACCCCCTTGGCATCGGTGATCACGATCGCCTCGCCGGCCTGATCGAACACCCGGGCCGTGATGCGCAACTGCTGCTCGGCATACTTGGTGGACGAGATGTCCTCCGCTTCAAGAATCAGCGCCACCGGGCTGCCTGAGGGATCGCACAAGGTTTGATGAACCACGCGCAGGAAACGCTGGCCGCGCGCGTCGCTCACCGGATACTCGGCGGTGACCGCCTGCCGGCTGCGTAGCGACGCGAGTGTCCCGTCCCACAAACTCACCGCAAGGTCGCGTTCGAGCAGGGAAAAATCGTTCCGACCGAGGATCTCCTTGTCGTCGAGTCCGAAAAATTCGACGAAGCGGCGATTGGCGTAGATGTAGTTGCCGGCGACGTCGCGCATGGCAAAAATCACCGTGGTGTTTTCCATCAACGCGTTCATCCGCTCTTCCGATTGCGACAATGCCGCCTGGGTGCGGACGATGTCGGTCACGTCGATGAAGCTGACCACCAGCGAGCTGATGCTACCGGTCCGGCCGTGGCCGGGGGAAATCTGTACGCGCAGGTCACGGCCGTCGATATGGACCAGGAGCTGCTCGCGGTCACCGTGCGCCAGCGCCCGCCCCAACCAGGTTTCCATGTCGGCCAGGGCTTCCGGCAGGCGCAGGCGGGACAGATGCTGACGCTGGGCGGTGGAGCGCAGGTCGAAGCGGCGGGCAGCCGGGGCATTGAAGCGAGCCAGTTGCAAGGCCCGATCGAACACCAGAACCGGATATTCCAGCGCATCGTAGAGATGGGCGTAGTCTTCCGACAAGCGCGACAGCTCGACCGTCTTGACGTTGAGCTCCTCGTTCAGGCTGACCAGTTCCTCATTGGTCGCCTGCATCTCCTCGTTGGCGGCTTCCAGTTCCTCGTTGGTCGCCTGCAACTCCTCGTTGGCAGCCTGCGATTCCTCGTTGAGTGCCTGCATTTCCTCGTTGGCGGTGGCCATTTCCTCGACCAGCGCCTGCAGATGCTCACGAGTCGTCAGCAGTTCGTCTTCCAGTTGCTGTGTTTCGGTGGGAATCGCCTCGTCAACGACCTGTTCCCGCCCCTGCGCCGGTGCGAAGATCACCAGCAACAACTGGCCGGTGCCGTCGGACACCGGCTCGACGATGATCTGCAGGTATTCCTTCCCCAAGCGTCGACGTCGACCCTTCTGGGTTTTGTTCTGCTGCTGGCAACGGCGCAGCAGGGTCAGCATTTCGCCTCTCAATTCCGGAACCACGACATCGCCCAGGGTCAGCCGCGAGGTGCCGACGGGAAACAGGAGATGCTTTTCCACATCGCCGGCGGTATGCAACACGTTGCCTTCACGGTCGCAAACGGCGACTGTCAGCTGGAAATGAGAGATCAGGCCGGACAGCAGCATTTCCAGACGGCGGTCCCGACGCTGTGCAGGCGTGCGCAGGGTACCGGCCGGCAGGCTGGATGAGCCGGGAACGATGTGCACCGACTCGCCCTGCTTGCGGAACAGCCGTTCGCGCCGATCAACGGTCAGAAAAAGCTGTTCGGCCTGGGCCACGCTTTCGGAACGACCAAGGAACAGGAAGGACTCGGCACTCAGACCGAAATGGAAAATCTTGAGCACCTTGCTCTGTAGCGGCGCATCGAAATAGATCAGGACGTTGCGGCAACTGACCAGATCCAGGCGCATGAACGGCGGATCGCTGACCAGGTTGTGCCGGGCAAAGACGATCATGTCGCGCAACACCTTGGCGGCTTCGAAACTGTTGCCCTGCTGCCGGAAGTATCGCTGCAACTGTTCGGGACCGAGTTCGCTCATCGAGGCGGCGGGATAAACACCACGTCGGGCGACATTCAGCGCCTCGTCGTCGACATCGGTGGCAAAGATCTGCACCCGGTACTGGGCAAGCTTGTCGCCCAGCGCATCGGCAAACAGGATGGCTATCGAATACGCCTCCTCGCCCGTCGCGCAGCCCGCCACCCAGACGCGAATCTCGGCGCCCGCCGGCTTGCGCGCGACGATGTCGCCAACCGCCCGGCGCAGGGCAACGAAGGCCTCATGATCGCGAAAGAAGGCAGTGACCGAAATCAGGATGTCACGCGCGAGCAACTCCAGTTCTTCGGGATGATCTTCGACCCAGCTCAGATAGGTGGCAAAATCTTCGCAGCCGGTGGCGAACTGACGACGGCGGATGCGCCGCATCAGGGTGCCGACCTTGTAGCCGGAAAAATCGAACTGCAGGCGGTCACGCAGACTGATCAGCAGGCTTTGCAGCAGGTCGGGCGGCGGTTCGGGCTCGTTGCCGGCATCCGGCAATTCGAGTAGACGCTGGATCCGGGCGGCGATTTCCTCCGGCGACAGGACATGATCGACCACCCCGGCCTCGATTGCCGCGCGCGGCATGCCATCGTACTTGGCCGTATCGGGCCGCTGTGCCAGGGTGAAGCCACCGGCCGCCTGGATGGCGCGCAGTCCGGCGACTCCGTCCGAACCGGTACCGGACAGCACGATGCCGATGGCGGCGTCGCCCTCCTCCGCTGCCAGCGAGATGAGGAACTGGTTGATCGACGGCTTGGGTACCACTTCCGGCGCTGCCGCCACCAGGGAAAACCGACCCTCACGAATAAGCGCGTTGGAATTGGCCGGGACCACGTAGATGACGCCAGCTGCGGGGCTGTCTCCCTGCTCCATCTCCTTGACGTGAAGTGAGGTTTCACGGCCGAGAATCTCGACCATCATGCTCCGGTAGGTCGGCGACAGATGTTGCAGGACGACATAGGCACAAGGCAGCCCAGGCTTGAGGTGGGAAATCACCTGGGTGATGGCTTCGAGACCGCCTGCCGATGCGCCGATGCCGGCGATGGCAACACTGCTCATCTGGATCCTCCCTTTTTTCCGGGTATCGTAGCAGAGCTTTGTGCTATTACCTCAGGCCAGTCAAAAAGTTCCTTTCGCCCGCTGGCGCAAGGCCAGACCTTCGTTGAAGACAAGTGCAAAAAGCACCAGCCCGCCGCCGGCCAGGACATTGATCGAGGGTTGCTCGCCGGCCCACAGCCAGGCCCAGGCAACGCCGAAAATCACTTCCAGCAACGCCAGCAAAGCTATCTCCGGCGCCGCCAGAACTCGCGTCAGGCGCACCACCAGCAGGCAGGGAATGGCCAGCTGAACCACGCCGAGCAGGGCGAGCAGGCCGAGGTCGTGTGCGGTGGCCTGCAAGGGCCAGGACAGCGGCAGGGTGCACATGGCCGAGAGTACAGCGCCAATCAGCACCGCTGGCAGCATGTCGGGACCGGCTTCGTCCGCCTGCCCGGTCTTTTGCAGCAGAGTCCAGTTGACCGCCGCCGCCAGCGGCACCGCGCAGGCCACCAGCGAGCCGAGCAACTGCCCGCCGGCTGGCGCTTCGGTGCCAAACATCCAGGCAATGCCCAGCCCGGCCAGGGCAATTGCCAGCCAGGTCCGCAGCGGCAACCGCTGCTTGAGGAAGAAGCGCGCAAACAGGGCGGTGATCATCGGCCCGATGGCCATCGTCACCAGCACCATGGCGACTGTGGTCATGGTGATCGCGAGCATGAAGGCGGTGAACATCACCGCCCAGCACAGGCCGGAAATCCACACGATGCGCGGTGCCCGGAACAGCCCCGGCCACAGACCCGGTCCGCGCAACAGGGTCAGGCCGATGGCCAGCGCCAGGGCGTTGAAACCACTGCGCCAGAAATTGACCTCGAAACCGGCGGCGGCTTCGAGATGGCGGGCGACGACCCCGGCAATGCTCCACAGGAGCGTCACCACGATCATCAGGACAACGGCACTGCGATGCGTCATCGGGTCATTGGCGACGGCGACGGGCCTCGAACAGGCAGACGCCGGCAGCCACCGACACGTTCAGGCTGTCGACGCTGCCGTGCATGGGGATGCTGACCAGTTGGTCGCAGGTTTCGCGGGTCAGGCGGCGCATGCCTTCGCCTTCCGCCCCCATCACCCAGGCGGTGGCCTGCGGCCAGGCGGCGGCGTAAAGGTCCTCGCTGGCTTCGCCGGCGGTACCGATCACGCAGATGTCGCGTTCCTTCAGTTCGCGCAGCGTACGCGCCAGGTTGGTGACCATCACGTAGGGAACGGTTTCGGCCGCCCCGCAGGCAGTCTTGACCGCCACGTCGTTGAGGCCGGCGGCGCGATCCTTGGGGGCAATCACCGCATGCACACCGGCCGCATCGGCAACGCGCAGGCAGGCCCCGAGGTTGCGCGGATCGGTGACACCGTCGAGCACCAGCAGGAAAGCCGGCTCCTCCAGCGTATCGAGCACATCGTCAAGGTGCGCCGGCTTGCGCGCGCCCTCGATACGCGCCACCACGCCCTGATGGCGACCGCCGCCGGCCAGGTCGTCGAGACGCTTGCCCTCGGCCGCCACCACCTTCACCCCTTGCAGCTCGGCGTGCTTGAGCAATTCGCGGGCGCGGGCATCCTGGCGACTGGCGTCGATCAGGATTTCGCGCAGCGATTCGGGGTCCTGGCGAAGCTTGGCGGTGATCGCGTGAAAACCGTAGATGAGGCGGGATGACATGGTGGACGCTGGAAAAAATGGAGCCGAATTTTACCGCGCACGAGCCTTGCCGCGCCCGCCTTTCTTGGCGGCAGCCGGGGTGCTGCGGCCAGCGGCGGCTTTGGCTCCCGTCTTGGTCGCCGCCCGCGCCACAGTTTTCGGCGCGGCCCCGCCTTTCTGGCTGCCCCGTTCGAAAACCTGAGGCGTATCGCGCACCAGCACGAAATCGATCTTGTTCGATTCGAGGTCGGCACGGACCAGCTTGACCCGCACCCGGTCGCCGAGGCGGAAACGCTCGCCGCTGCGCTCGCCGAGCATCTGGTGCTTGATGTTGTCGAACTGGAAGTAGTCCTGGCCCAGTTCCGAAACATGGACCAGACCTTCGACGTAAACCTCGTCGAGCGCGACGAAAATGCCGAACGCGGTCACCGCCGAGATGGTCCCGGCGAAAACCTCGCCGATGCGCTCCTTCATGAAGAAGGTCTTCAGCCAGTTCTCGACGTCTCGCGTCGCTTCGTCGGCGCGCCGCTCGGTCGCCGAGCATTGCAGGCCGATATCGTCCCAGGGCTGGTTCGGCTCGTACTTCTCGCCGGCCAGCACGGCCTTGATCGCGCGATGCACGAGCAGGTCGGGGTAACGCCGGATCGGCGAGGTGAAGTGCGTGTAGTGCTCGTAGGCCAGGCCGAAGTGGCCGACATTGTCGGGGCTGTACATGGCCTGGCGCAGCGAGCGCAGCATCACCGTCTGCAGCAGCTGGAAATCCGGCCGCGGCTTGATCTTTTCGAGCAGGGCGGCGTAATCCTTGGCGCGCGGATCGTCGCCGCCGCTCAGGGCCATGCCGAACTCGCCGAGGAAGGTGCGCAGGTTGCGCAGTTTTTCCTCGGACGGCCCCTCGTGGATGCGGTACAGGCAGGTCTGCTTGTGCTCGGCGAGGAAGTCGGAGGCGCAGACGTTGGCCGCCAGCATGCATTCCTCGATGATGCGGTGGGCGTCGTTGCGCACCACTGGCACGATGTTCTCGATCTTGCCCTGGTCGTTGAACAGCATCTGCGTTTCGGTGGTCTCGAAATCGATCGCGCCGCGCTGGCCGCGCGCCTTGTGCAGGGCGGCGTAGAGTTTGTACAGACTGTGCACATGCGGCAGCACCGCCTGTTCGGCCTCGCTTTCCGGCTTGCCCTCGCCCGACAACCACGACCAGACCTTGTTGTAGGTCAGGCGCGCGTGCGAACGGAAGACGGCCGGGTAGAACCGGTACTTGCCGATCTTGCCGGCGGCGCTGATCGACATGTCGCAGACCATGGCCAGGCGTTCGACGTCGGGGTTCAGCGAGCAGATGCCGTTGGACAGCTTTTCCGGCAGCATCGGGATCACCCGGCGCGGGAAATAGACCGAATTGCCGCGCTCCAGCGCTTCCTTGTCGAGGGCCATGCCCGGGCGGACATAATGCGAGACGTCGGCAATCGCCACCACCAGGCGCCAGCCGCGCCCCTGCTTTTCACAGAAGACAGCGTCGTCGAAGTCGCGGGCGGTTTCGCCGTCGATGGTGACCAGCGGCAGTTCGCGCAAGTCCTCACGGCCCTTGAGGTCGGTTTTGCGCACCTTGTCCGGCATTTTCTTGTTTTCTTCGAGCGCCGCCTTCGAGAACTCGAACGGCAGGTCGTGCTTGCGTAGGGCAATCTCGATCTCCATGCCCGGATCGGCGTAATTGCCGAGCACCTCGACGATGCGCCCGATCGGCTGGGAGAACTTGCTGGGCTGCTCGATGATCTCGACCATCACCACCTGGCCGGACTGGATCTTGAGCTTGGACTTCTTTTCCGGCGGCACCAGGATGTCCTGGGCGATGCGCTTGTTCTCCGGGGCGACGATGACGACGCCGTGTTCGACGAAAACGCGGCCGACCAGGCGGGTGTTCACCCGTTCGGTGACTTCGACGATGCTGCCTTCCGGCCGTCCTTTACGGTCGGTACCGGTGATCCGGACCAGCGCCCGGTCGCCGTGCAGCACCTTGCCCATCTGCCGCTGGTCGAGAAAGATGTCGGCACTGCCGTCATCCGGCACCAGAAAACCATAACCGTCCTGGTGCCCCTGGATACGCCCGGCGGTCAGGCTGGCGCGCTCGGGCAGGATGTAATCGCCCTTGCGGTTGCGCAATAACTGGCCCTCGCGCTCCATGGCACCGAGGCGGCGCTGGAACATTTCGCGCTCGCTGTCAGCGATATCGAGCAAGTCGACCAGATTGGCGAAGCTCAGGGGACGACCTTCATCGGTCAGGGTTTGCGTCACGTATTCGCGCGACGGCAGGGGGAATTCATAACGCTGGCTCTCGCGCTCGAAAAACGGATCGGCACGACGAATCTTTGATAACTTCTTTCTTGACATCACTTCTTCTTTCTCTATAATGGCGGCTCTTCGCACCTGTGCCCAGGTGGCGGAATTGGTAGACGCACTAGTTTCAGGTACTAGCGCTGAGAGGCGTGGGGGTTCGAGTCCCTTCCTGGGCACCAGCGATTTTGAATGAAGGTCTTGCTCCGGCAAGGCCTTTTTTCATTTCCGGCGTCCGCGTCGTCAAACCCGATTGTCTCACAGCACAAGCCTTCCCGGTCTTAACAATTGCTAACATCTGGTTGCAGCAAGCTCGGCAACGGCCGGCTATCCTGAGCCCATGTTCCCCTTGCGAGACCCATCATGAAAGCAATCGCCACCACCCTGATCGCCACTACCCTGGCGATTGGTGCCGTCAGCCAGGCCGAAGCCCGTCCGGACCACAACCGCTACTACGACGATCACCGCCCGCGCCATGTGCACCGGCATTACCACTACGCGCCGCCCCCACCGCCGCCGCCGCGGTTCAGGCACCACCGTCATCGCGACTGGATCGCACCGGCTGCAGTGATCACCCTGGGCGCCATCGCCATCGGCGCAGCCATCGCTGACACGCCTCCCCCACCGGCCTACGCCCCTCCGCCACCGCCTCCGGGCAACTGGTATTACTGCCGCTCTTCCGGCCAGTACTACCCTTACACCAATGCCTGCCCGGACGGCTGGATGGTGGTTCCGGCGCGCTGAAATGACGACGGGGCCCAGCGGCCCCGTCACCTTGTCGGCGCGCGTTCACCTTATTTGAACGGATGATCGCGCAGGATGGTTTCGTCGCGCTCGGGGCCGGTGGACACGATGGCGACCGGCACCTCGCAGAGCTCCTCCAGGCGGTTCAGGTAGGCCTGGGCGTTGGCCGGCAGGTCTTCCCAACGCTTGACGCGGAAGGTCGTCCCTTCCCAGCCGGGCAGGGTTTCGTAGATCGGTTCGCACAGGGCGACGTCATCGGCGCCGATGGGCAGCAGATCGACCACCTTGTCGCCCAACTTGTAGCCGGTGCAGATCTTGATTTCCTTCAAGCCGTCGAGCACGTCGAGCTTGGTGATGCACAGACCGGTGAGCCCGTTGATACGCGCCGAACGACGCAGCAGCGCGGCGTCGAACCAGCCGCAGCGACGCTTGCGCCCGGTCACCGTACCGAACTCCTTGCCGACCGAGAACATCTGGTGGCCCGGCGTACCTTCGGTGTCGATGTCCAGTTCGCTCGGGAAGGGGCCGCCGCCAACGCGCGTGCAGTAGGCCTTGGTTATGCCCAGCACGTAGTGCAGCATGCCCGGCCCGACGCCAGCGCCGGCTGCGGCCTGACCGGCGACACAGTTGGACGAGGTGACGAAGGGATAGGTGCCGTGATCGATGTCGAGCAGGGTGCCCTGGGCACCTTCGAACAGCATGTTCTGGCCGGCCTTGTTGGCATCGTAGAGTGCGGCGGACACATCGACGACCATCGGCCGGATGATTTCGGCGTCGGCCATGGCCTGATCGTAGACGGCCTGGAAATCGACCGGGTCGGCCTTGAAATACTGGGTCAGCACGAAGTTGTGATACTCCAGCACTTCCTTGAGCTTCTCGGCAAAACGCTCCGGGTGGAACAGGTCGTAGACGCGCAGGCCGCGACGGGAAACCTTGTCCTCGTAGGTCGGGCCGATGCCCTTGCCGGTCGTGCCGATCTTCTTGTCACCGGCCTTGGCCGCTTCGCGCGCCTTGTCGATGGCCGAGTGGTACGGCAGGATGATCGGGCAGCCGGGGCTGACCTTGAGGCGGGAACGGACGTCGATGCCGCCTTTTTCCAGTTCGGCGATTTCCGAAATCAGGTGATGGATGTCGAGCACGACGCCGTTGCCGATGTAGCAATCAACACCGGCACGGACGATGCCCGAGGGCACCAGGTTGAGCTTGTACACATTGTCGCCGACGACCAGCGTATGGCCGGCATTGTGACCGCCCTGGAAACGCACCACACCCTGGGCGTGGTCGGTCAGCCAGTCGACGATTTTCCCCTTCCCTTCGTCGCCCCACTGGGTACCGACGACGATGACATTCTTGGCCATTTTCTCTCTCAGTCCTCTTGTATAGCTTCAATGATCCAGCGCCCGCCGACCTGGACCAGCTTGCGGTCACATGACGGGCCTTCGCAGGCGATTTCGCCCGGCAGCAGTTCGACGACGATCTCGCCATGTTCGCGCAAGGCAGCGATATGCGAGGCCAGCAGCTTGTCGCCGCCGGCATACGGAGCGAGCACGCCGCGCTGCGGCTTGCCGGCCGCCGCCAGTTGCGCCAGCTGGCGCAAGTCCAGCGAAAAACCGGTGGCCGGACGCGCCCGACCAAAGGCCTTGCCGGCACCGTCGTAGCGCCCGCCGAGCGCGATTGCTGCCGGAAAACCCGGGCAGTAGGCGGCAAAAACAATGCCGTTGTGATAATGATACCCGCGCAGATCGGAGAGATCGATGGAAAACGGCAGTTCCGGCGCACTCGCGATCAGGTGCTGCAATTGTTCGAGGGCGGCGCGGACAGCCGGCAGCTCGGGCAGTTCGGCCAGCGCGCGGGTGACCACCTCGGCACCGCCGTACAGGGTCGGCAGCGCCAGCAGCGCTTCACGGTAGGGCGAGGCCAGGTCGCGGGTCGCTTCATCAAGGCCGGGTACGTCCTTGTCGCGCAGCAGTGCCAGCAGTGCAACTTCGGCTTCATTCGGCAAGCCGGCCGCTTCGACCAGGGCACGGAAAATGGCGACATGACCGAGATCGATGCGGGCCAGCGGCAGCTTGACCCGATCGAAAGCGGTCGCCATCAGGCGGACGATTTCAAGATCACCCTCGACGCCAGCGTAGCCGTACAGTTCGGCGCCGAGCTGGACTTGCTCGCGACCGGCAGCGATGTTGGCCGGCAGGGTGTGCAGGGTGCTACCGCAGTAGCACAACCGGGTCACCCCCTGGTGGTTGAGCAGATGCGCATCGATGCGCGCAGCCTGCGGTGTCATGTCGGCACGCACGCCCAGGGTCCGTCCGGAGAGCTGATCGACCAGCTTGAAGGTACGCAGGTCAAGATCCTGGCCGGCACCGGTGAGCAGGGAGTCGAGGTACTCCAGCATCGGCGGCATGACGTACTCGAAGCCGCGTACGCGGAAATGATCGAGCAGGCTGCGGCGCAGGGTTTCAATGCGCGCCGCTTCGGGCGGCAGCGCGTCGGCAATGTATTCGGGGAGCAGCCAGTTCATGAGAAGACCATCAGCAGAACGATCCCGATCAGCATCGAGGTCAGACCGATGAAACGGATCTGACCGTCGGACATCTGGATCAGGCGACGAAAGGTTTCACGCCAGGCCGCCGGTGCGATGAAGGGCATCGCGCCCTCCAGCACCAGCATCAGCGCGAACGCCAGCAACAGGGTCGAGGCCATCGGCGATCAACGACCGACGTTCTTCATGTATTTGAAGAAATCGGAGTTGGGTTCGACGACCAGCACGTCGCTCTTGTTGGCGAAACTGTTCCGGTAAGCCTCCAGACTGCGGTAGAAGGCGTAAAACTCGGGGCTCTTGCCGAAGGCTTCGGCGTAGGTGGCGGCGGCCTTGGCATCGCCCTCACCCTTGACCTTCTGCGCTTCGCGGTAGGCTTCGGCAATGATCACTTCACGCTGGCGATCGGCATCGGCACGAATCTTTTCCGCCTCGGCCGCGCCTTCGGAACGCAACTCGTTGGCCACCCGCTTGCGCTCGGCCTCCATCCGGCTGTAAACCGCACCGCTGACCTCTTCCGGAAGCTCGACCCGCTTCAGGCGGACATCAACGATCTGCACACCGATGCGACGGGCATCGACGTCGGCCTTTTCGCGCATCTGGTTCATGATCTTGTCGCGCTCGCCGGAAATGACGTCATTGACCAGGCGCTTGCCGAACTCCTCGCGCAGGCCGGCGTTAACCGTCTGGCTCAGACGAGTGCGCGCCCGGGCTTCGTCGCCGCCGACGGAGATGTAGTAAAGATTGGGGTCGATGATGCGCCACTTGATGTAGGAATCGACCAGCACGTTCTTCTTTTCCGAGGTGATGAAACGCTCGGGATCGGCGCTGTCCAGCGTCAGGATGCGGCGATCGAAGAAACGCAGGTTCTGGATCAGCGGAATCTTGAAATAGAGACCGGGTTCAGTGATCGAGCGCTTGACCTCACCCAACTGGAAGACCAGCGCATACTGCCGCTGATCGACCGTAAACACGGACATCGACAGAACAACCAGAATCAGGGCGACCAGGCCACCCAGCACGTTAAGACGCGAACTCATCAGCGAGCCTCCCGTTCACGCGACGCCAGCGAACCGGAGCGCGAATTGGCATTGACCGTAGTAGCTGCAGCAGGCGGAGCTTCCGTCTGCGGCGGGACGGCACCGGCAAAAGCCGAAGACTGGCGCGTCGCCGCGGCCGCCGAACCACCACCGTCGATCATCCCCTGCGGGGCAGCGGAGGCTGCACTGGCAGCTTGCATCAGCTTGTCCAGCGGCAGGTAGAGCAGGTTGCCCTGGCCCTTGGCATCGACCATCACCTTGGTGGTGTTGGCGTAAATCTGCTGCATGGTTTCCAGGTACATGCGCTGGCGCGTGACTTCCGGCGCCTTGGCATACTCGGTCTGAATCTGGCGGAAGCGCGAGGCATCACCTTCGGCGGTGGAGATCACCCGCGCCCGGTAACCCTGGGCTTCTTCCATCAAGCGGGCAGCCGTACCACGGGCCCGCGGAATGACGTCGTTGGCGTAGGCCTGACCTTCGTTCTTCTGCCGCTCACGGTCCTGACCGGCCTTGACTGCGTCATCGAACGCCGCCTGCACCTGTTCCGGCGGCTGGGCATTCTGCATGGTGACCTTGGAAATCAGGATGCCGGCGTTATAGCGATCCAGGATTTCCTGCATCAGCCGCGAGGCATCGCTGGCGATCTGTTCGCGCCCTTCGTAGAGCACGAAATCCATCTTGCTCTTGCCGACGATTTCGCGCACCGCCGTCTCGGCGGCACTGACCACCGCTTCCTCGGGATGACGGTTGTTGAACAGGAACTCGACCGGATCCTTGAGCACGTATTGCACGGCGAATTGGATATTCACGATGTTCTCGTCATCGGTGAGCATCAGCGCTTCCTTCAGCACCTTGTTGCGCTCGGTGCCACGGTAGCCGATTTCGACGGTGCGCACGCCGGTCAGATTGACCAGTTCATGCGACTGGATCGGGTACGGCAGGCGCCAGCGCAAGCCAGGCTCGGTCGTTTCGGTCAGCTTGCCGAACTGGAGGACAACCCCGCGCTGCGACGCATCGACGATGTAAAAACCCGAAGCCAGCCAGACCACGACGATCAAGCCGAGCAGTACGCCAATGCCGCCACTGAGGAATTTGGGATTGAAATCCATCTGCGGCATGCGCGGCCCGTCGCCACCGTTGTTGCCGCCGCCCCCGCCCTTCTTGCCCATCATGCCGGACAGCTTGCGGTTGAAATCCCGCCACAGCTCTTCCAGGTCGGGCGGACCATCGTTGGGCCGACGCGGCCCGTTGCCGCCGGGCTTGTCGTCGCCGCCGCGGTTGCCCCACTGCGGGTCGTTGATCGACATGAGAATACCTAGGGTAGGAATCATGGGTCTCGGGATATCAATAGGAGAAATCGGATTGTGCCAGACGTGCCGCCTCGTCGATCGCCTGACGACGCGATTCGGCCTTGGCCCTGGCGTGTTCGGCCAGCGCCAGGCGCAATAGTTCCAGGCCTTCGCCGGTACGCGAACTGACGCGAACGCGGCAGATATTACCATACTCGTCCCGCTCGACTCCCGGGCTGGCCTCGGTCAGGTCGATCTTGTTCCAGACGATCAGTTGCGGCACCTCGTGCGCACCGATTTCATCGAGCACCCTTGCCACTTCGGCCATCTGCTCGTCGCGGGCATGACTGGCACTATCGACGACATGAAGCAGGAGATCAGCGTCGACGGCAACTTCCAGCGTGGCATGGAAGGCATCAACCAACGAATGCGGCAAGTCGCGGATGAAGCCGACGGTATCGGAAATGACGATATTTCCGGCCTCTTCGATCCACAGCTTGCGCGAGGTGGTGTCGAGGGTGGCGAACAACTGGTCGGCCGCATAAACACCGGCATGGGTCAGGGTATTGAACAGGGTGGACTTGCCGGCATTGGTGTACCCGACCAGCGACACGTTGAGCACGTCGCCGCGCCGCCTCGCCTTGCGCTGCACGCCGCGCTGACGCGACAACTTGCTCAGCCGCTCCTTGAGCAGCTTGACGCGGTTGCCGAGCAGGCGGCGGTCGGTTTCGAGCTGGGTTTCGCCCGGGCCGCGCATGCCGATCCCGCCGCGCTGCCGCTCGAGGTGAGTCCAGCCGCGAACCAGGCGGG
>DILW01000162.1 GCA_002425245.1 Betaproteobacteria bacterium UBA5582
CCTCGCTGCGTTGCTGCAGGAACTGGGGCGGCGCGGCATCAACGAGTTACACGCCGAAGCCGGCCACAAGCTGAATGGTTCGCTATTGCGCGAAGGCCTGGTCGACGAATTCCTGTTTTACCTGGCGCCCTGCCTGATCGGCGACAATGCCGCCGGGCTGTTCACTTTGCCGGCGCTGACGACGCTGGCCGACAAACGTGCGCTGAAGATTCTCGATCTGCGTCAGGTCGGGCCGGATATTCGCCTGATCGCCCGGCCGGTTTAGGGGTGCAGACCGCGCAGTCGGGGTCGCGGCGGAACTTCACTGTCCGCCATTCCATGTTCAGGGCGTCTAGTAACAAGAGCCGGCCGTTCAGCGATTGGCCGATGCCAGCTACGAGCTTGAGCGCCTCGGCCGCCTGCATGGTGCCGACGATGCCGGTCAGCGGCGCGAACACCCCCATCACCGCGCAGCGCACTTCCTCGACGTCCTCGGCTTCCGGGAACAGGCAGTGGTAGCAGGGCGCGTCGTCGCGGGCGAGATCGTAGACGCTGACCTGGCCGTCGAAGCGGATGGCGGCGCCCGAGACCAGCGGTTTTCGGTGATGGACGCAGGCGCGGTTGATGGCGTGGCGGGTGGCGAAGTTGTCGGTGCAGTCGAGGACGATGTCGGCGCTGCCGACCAGCGCGTCGAGCTCGGCGCCGGCCAGCCGGCTTTGCCGCGGTACCACTTCGACCGCGGGATTCAGCGCCGCCAGCGCCTGGCGGCCGGATTCGGCCTTGGCCATGCCGACGCGTGCTTCGGTATGGAGTATCTGCCGCTGCAGGTTGGTCAGGTCGACGACGTCGTCGTCCACCAGGGTGATCCGGCCAATGCCGGCCGAGGCGAGGTAGAGCGCCGCCGGCGAGCCAAGGCCACCGGCGCCGACGATCAGCGCGTGGCTGTCGAGAATGCGCTGCTGGCCTTCGATGCCGAGCGCGTCCAGGAGAATGTGCCGGCTGTAGCGGAGCAGTTGCTCGTCGGTCACTTGTACTCGCGCCACTCCGGAGGCGTGTCGTCGTGGTCGCCGTGCGGCCGGTGTTCCCAGGCCTTGACGTAGGCTTCCTCGGGCGAAGGCTTGAGGCGCTTTTCGGGGACCACCATGTTGTGAAGTTGGGTTTCCTCGACGTAGTGAATGAGCGCGCGGGTCAGCTTGCTCATCAGCGTGTTGTCGAGGTGGTAGCCCTTGTCCTCCAGGTGTCCCTCAAGCTCGGCCAGGGTGTGCTGGGTCAGTTCGTACTCGACGCCGAGCGCGCGCTTCTCGAACTTCGGCTCGACGTCGACGGCCTCCATGTTCTTCAGGTCGTCTGCCGCTTCCGGCACCTGGCCGGGAGGGAACTTGGAGAACAGGATTTCCCGTTTTTTCCTGAGGTCTGCGTTGTGGCCCATCATCCCTCCCTGCTCAGATGTCTGATGGCTATTTTCCCTGCATGATCTGCAGGCCCTTGAGAATGTTCAGCGCCTGCTGGAACTGGTAGTCGCTCTTGCTGGCATATTCCAGGCGGCTGGGAGCCTCCTCGGCTTCTTCCTTGTCGCCCTTGTTGGCCGGCTTGGCAGCCGGCTTGCCTTTGCCGTCGTCCTTGGGGGCGTCTGCCTTGTCCTCGAGATGGCGTTCCAGGTCGGCTTCGCGGATGCGGGCGGCGCTGCTGCCGTTGGCACTTTCCTCGACGACGATGTCGGGGGTGATGCCCTTGGCCTGGATGGAGCGGCCGGACGGAGTGTAGTAGCGGGCCGTGGTCAGCTTGATCGCAGTGTTGCCCGGTAGCGGCAGTACCGACTGGACCGAGCCCTTGCCGAAGGTCTGGGTGCCGAGGATGGGGGCGCGCTTGTGATCCTGCAAGGCGCCGGCAACGATTTCCGAGGCTGAGGCCGAGCCACCGTTGACCAGGACCACCATCGGTACCTTCTTTACGCCAACCGGCAGATTGCGCAGCGGGTCATCGGTCGTCCCGCGCAGGTAGTCACGCGGGCGGGCCAGGTAATCCTGCTGGGCGTCGGGCGTGCGGCCATTGGTCGAGACCACTTTGGTATCCGGCGGCAGGAAGGCGGCGGAAACGCCGATGGCGCCGTGGAGAAGGCCACCCGGGTCGTTGCGCAGGTCGAGGATCAGTCCCTTGAGCTCGCCTTCTTTGTAGACATTGCCGAGGTGCTTGGCCAGATCGGGAACCGTGGCTTCCTGGAACTGGGTGATGCGGACCCAGGCGTAACCGGGTTCGACGATCTTCGACTTGACGCTCTGCACCTTGATCACTTCGCGGACCAGGGTGATTTCCAGCGGCTTGCTCTCGCCCTTGCGCAGGATGCTGAGCTTGAGCGAGGTCTTGGGCTTGCCGCGCATTTTCTTGACGGCGTCGGACAGGCTCATACCCTTGACCGGCGTTTCGTCGAGTTTGAAGATCAGGTCGCCGGCCTTGACCCCGGCGCGATAGGCGGGGGTGTCCTCGATCGGCGAAACGACCTTGACCAGACCGTCTTCCATACCGACCTCGATGCCGAGGCCACCGAATTCGCCCTGGGTGCCGACCTGCAGGTCCTTGAACGAATCGGCGTCGAGGTAGGCCGAGTGCGGGTCGAGATTGGAAAGCAGGCCGGAGATCGCGTTGGCGATCATCTTCTTGTCCTCGACCGGCTCGACATAGCCCTGCTTGATCGCGCTGTAGACCTCGGCGAAGGTGCGCAGGTCTTCAATCGGCAGCCCGGTGCGCGGCTCCTTGTCGGCGAAGGCCGGCAGCTGCAGGGTGATCAGGGCGCCGGCGATGAAGCCGCCAACGGTAAGACTGAGTGTTTTGAGTTTGCTCATTTAAGCGTGGCCCATGACATGGGGTCGATCGGTTGCCCTTTGTGGCGGATTTCGAAGTATAAACCCGATTCCGCGTTGCCTCCCGTGTTGCCTACGGTGGCGATGGTTTCACCGCCGTTGACGGCCTGTCCGACTTGCTTGAGCAGGGAGTCGTTGTTGCCGTAGATCGACAGGTAAGCATCGCCATGGTCGATGATCAGCAGATTGCCGAAGCCGCGCATCCATTCCGAAAAGACCACGCGGCCGCGGGCAATGGCCTTGACCTGGCTGCCGCTGTCGCTGCGGATGAACAGCCCGCGCCACTGCCCGCCGCCATCGCGGGGGCGGCCGAAACGGCCGCTTACCGTGCCGCGGACCGGTAGCCGCAACTGGCCGCGCAAGCGGGCAAAGCTGCCGTCGCTGGCGACCGGCTCGTAGCGGTTTTCGGCGCTACTGGCCTGTGCCGGCGGGGGGGGCTCTTCCTTGTCCTTTTTTGCGCTGGCAGGTTGTTGCTGGCGACGGGCCGCTTCGGCGGCGGCCTGGCGCCGCCTTTTCTCTTCAGCTGCCCGGGCCGCCGCCTGCTGGGCCAGAATCCGGGACAGGCGCTCGACCAACTGACTCATGCGCTTCTCGTCGCGCTGCAGGGAGCCGATTTCCCGCCGCTGGGCGCGCACCTTGTCGGAAATCTCGGCGTGCAGTTTCTTGTGTTCCTGGCGCTGTTTTTCCAGTTCGGCGTGGTTCTGTTTCTGTTCGCTCTCGACCGCCAGCAAGGCTTCGGTGCGCTCCCGTGTGCTCGCTGCCAAGCTGGCCTTCTGGCGAATGGTGCCGCGAATGTCGTCCATCATCTCGGCGCGGGCGGCGGCAATCGCAGACAGGTAATGCAGGTCGCGAGCGAGCTGGTTGGGGTCGTCGCCGTTGAGTAGCATCTGCAGCGAGTCGGGGTTGCCGCGCAGGTATTGCCGGTGCAACAGCTTCTCCAGGCGGGCCTGCTGCTGGCCCAGGGTGCCGGCCAGTTCGGCTGACTGGATTTCGAGTGAGCGCAGTTGTTCCTGCAGGTCCGAACGTTGTTCGCCCAGTTCGTGGAGCTTGCGCTGCAGGCGGGAAATCTGCCGTTCGGATTCGCGCAGCCGGTCGGCGGCATCGGCCCGGCTGTCCTCGCTCGAAGACAGTTCCTTGCGCAGCGATTCGATGCGGTTACGCAACTCGTCCAGGTCGGCGCGTTTCTCGGCAACTTCCGGCGCGCTGGCGCGGCGTTGGGCATGGGCATCGGAAGGCGCGCCGGCCAGTATCAGCAGTGCTGGAATCATGCCGAACAGCGGCAGTCGGCGCAGGAAGCGGGCGGCATCGGCGACGATGCCGTCGGAAAGGTGGTGCATCAGGGGAAATTCGGGAATCGGTTCGGAGAAAAGCAAGGCTTATTCTATAATCAACCGCTCAACCATTCAGGGGTTTTATCTTGGACGCTCTTCCGTTCAGTCTGATCGACAAGCAGGAACATATCGAAACGGCCGCTCGTGCCTTGAAGGCGATCGCTCATCCGCTGCGCCTGAAGATACTCTGTGTCGTCGGCGACCAGGAAGCCTGTGTTCAGGACATCGTCGAGCTGGTTGGTACCTCGCAGAGCAACATCTCCCAGCATCTCGCCATCCTGCGCGAGAAGGGGGTGCTGCTCACACGCAAGGATGCCAACCGGGTTTTCTATCGGGTGGGCGACCAGCGCACCCTGCAGCTTGTCGGCATGATGCGCGAAGTTTTTTGTGGTGTGGAGAATTAAGTAATGCCGATGGAGTTCATTAATCAGAATATCCTGCTGATCGGAATCGTCGTGGTCAGCGGCCTGGGGCTGTTGTGGCCACTGTTTTTCCGGCCGGTGGGCAAGGCGGTCAATCCGGGCGAAGCGACCCTGCTCATCAACCGTGAGGACGCCCGTGTCCTCGATGTCCGCGAGACTGCCGAATTTGCCGGCGGCCATATCCCTGATGCGATCAATATCCCGG
The DNA here is from genome assembly GCA_002425245.1 of Betaproteobacteria bacterium UBA5582. Classification (GTDB taxonomy): domain Bacteria; phylum Pseudomonadota; class Gammaproteobacteria; order Burkholderiales; family Rhodocyclaceae; genus Azonexus. The sequence continues at coordinate 4,796 of DILW01000162.1, forward strand.
TGGCCAAGTTGGGCGAGCGCATGCACGAACTCGAAAAGTTCAAGGGCAAGCCGCTGATCGTCTGCTGCGCTTCCGGGATGCGCTCGAACAAGGCTTGTCGCGACCTGCAGCAACAGGGGTTTGCCCTGCTTTACAACCTCGCCGGCGGGGTTGATGCCTGGAATGCCGCCAGCTATCCGCTACACAAGGGGAGCAAGAAGAAATGACGCGGCCGGTGCTGATGTACACCACCGCCATTTGCCCCTATTGCGTGCGTGCCAAGAAGTTGCTGGCTGCCCGCGGGGTGACCGAAATCGAGGAGGTTCGTGTCGATCTCGATCCGGTGCGCCGCGATGAAATGATGGAGAAGACCGGGCGGCGTACGGTGCCGCAGATTTTCATCGGCGATACCCACGTCGGCGGTTGCGACGATCTGCATGCGCTCGACGCGGCCGGCGGCTTGCTGCCTTTGCTGGCCGGCGAAGCCTGACCAGTAACCTTTACCAGAAAGAGAAAGATGGAACAGAACAACGAACAGCCGGTTTTCGGTATCGAGAAGCTTTACGTCAAGGATTTGTCGATCGAGGTCCCCAATGCGCCGGACGTCTTCCTTGAGCAGGAAGCGCCGCAGGTCACCATCCAGCTCAATACCTCGGGCCGCGGTGTCGGCGAAGGCGTTTTCGAAGTCGTGCTGACGGTTACCGTGACCGCCACCATCGGCGAAAAGACGGTGTTTCTCGTTGAGGTCGGGCAGGCTGCCGTGTTCCGCATCCTCAACGTGCCGGACGAGCAACTTGATCCGCTGATCGCCATCGCCTGCCCGAACGTCCTCTTCCCGTACGCCCGCGAAACCATCTCCGATGCCGTCACCCGTGCCGGCTTCCAGCCCATCGTGCTGCAGCCGGTGAACTTCGAGGCGATGTACATGGAACGGCTGCAGCAGGCTGCCGAAGCCACGGTCCAGTAAGCCGATGATGCGCCGCCTGCTGGTCGCCCTGTGTTCGCTGCTGGTCGTCGCGCCCGCGCTGGCCAGCGACTACCGTTCGGTGGCCGTGCCGGCGGCGATTCTCTACGATGCCCCGTCGCAGAAGGCGAAGAAGCTCTACCTGATGCGCGCGCAGACCCCGGTCGAGGTTGTGGTCCGGCTTGAAGGCTGGGTCAAGGTGCGCGACGCCGAAGGAACGCTGGCCTGGCTGGAGGCGGCGCAACTTGCCGAAAAGCGGACGCTGATCGTGCTCGCCGAACGCGCTGAACTGCGCCAGGCGGATCGCGACGACGCGCCGGTGATCGCCCGCATGGAAAAGTGGCTGGTGGTCGACTACCTGGCGCCGGCCGCACCCGGCTGGATCCAGGTGCGTCACCGCGATGGCCTGACCGGATTCGTCCGCAGCACGCAGGTCTGGGGCGCATGAGGCTGACCCTGCTTGGCGCGGGGGCCTGGGGTAGCGCGCTGGCCATCGCTTTCGCCGAATCCCATGCGGTGACCCTGTGGTCGCGCGAGCCCGAGGTGGCCGAGGAAATCGAGTCCAGCCGCGAAAACCGTCGTTTCCTCCCGGGCTATCGTTTGCCGGAACGGCTCACGGTCACTACCGATTTTGCTGCCGCAGTCAGTTCCGCCGAGCTGATCATCGTGGCCACCCCGATTGCCGGGCTGCGGCCGACGCTGGAGCGTCTGCGCGAACTTTCCTGCCGCACGCCGCTGCTATGGGTGTGCAAGGGTTTTGAGGCGGACAGCGGCAAGCTGCCACACCAGGTGGTAGCCGAGGTGCTCGGTCGCGACGCCGTCTGTGGCGCGCTGTCAGGCCCGAGTTTCGCCGAAGAGGTGGCCGCCGGTCAGCCGACCGCGGTGACCCTGGCAGCCAATGACCCGCAGTTTGCCCGGACGATGGCCCGGGCGCTGCACACCAGGTATCTGCGTATTTATGCCAACGACGATCTGGTCGGCGTCGAGGTCGGCGGTGCCGTCAAGAATGTGCTGGCGATTGCCACCGGCGTTTGCGACGGCCTGGGTCTTGGGCTCAATTCGCGGGCCGCGCTGATCACCCGCGGTCTGGCCGAGATTGCCCGCCTCGGCGTGGCTCTCGGCGGCCAACGGGAAACCTTCATGGGTCTTGCCGGCATGGGCGACCTGATCCTCACGTGTACCGGCGATCTTTCGCGCAACCGCCGGGTCGGTCTGGGGCTGGCCAAGGGGCAGACGCTGGACGAAGTCCTCGGCGCCCTCGGTCATGTCGCCGAAGGCGTCTATACCGCGCGGGAAACCGATCGCCTGGCCCGCCAGCTCGGCATCGACATGCCGATCTCCGCCGCCGTGGCCGCCGTCCTCGACGGGCGGCTGAGCGCAGCGGCGGCGGTGGATCAGCTGATGGCCCGCGATCCCAAGGAAGAACTGGCCTGACGCCGGCCTAGACGGCGTCGACGAAACCGGTCTGGCGCCAGGCTTCGAAGATGGTCACCGCGGCCGCGTTCGACAGGTTGAGGCTGCGCTGGCCGGCGCGCATGGGCAGGCGCAGGCGGCGGTCAGCGGCAAAGCTGTCGCGGATGTCGGCCGGCAGGCCGGCGGTTTCCTGACCAAATACGAAGACATCGTCGGGTTGCAGGGCAACCGAGTACAGGTTGCGGCTGCCGCGTGTGGTCATCGCGAACATCCGCCGCGGCGCCAGCGCTGTCAGGCAGGCCTGCCAGTCGGGGTGACGCACCAGCCGGGCGTACTCGTGATAGTCGAGCCCGGCGCGGCGCAGGTGCTTGTCGCTGAGGTCGAAGCCGAGCGGTTCGACGAGATGCAGTTCGGCGCCGGTATTGGCGCACATGCGGATGATGTTGCCGGTATTGGGCGGGATTTCGGGCTGGTAAAGGACGACGGCAAACACGGCGGGGCTGGCAGGGAATAAACCGCCGATTAAAGCATGGAATCAGTCCTTGAGGGCGCGGGCAACGACCGCCACATGAACATTGATCGCGCCGTGCAGGCACAGCACACGGGCGGCTTCGCCGGCACTGGCGCCGCTGGTGAACACGTCGTCAACCAGCAGGATGCGCTCGCCGTTCAGGTCGCTATGGCATTCGAAGGCGCCGCGCACATTGTCCTGGCGCTGCCGCAAAGGCAGTCCGGCCTGGGCTGGGGTGGCGCGGTGGCGCTGCAGGCTGGTGACATCAACCGGGAGATCCAGGCAGCGACCAAGCGTACGGGCGATTTCCACCGCCTGGTTGAAGCCCCGTTCGCGCAGCCGACTCGGGTGCAGCGGCAGCGGCACGACCCGGTCGTGTTCGGCAGCGCTCAGAATGCTCGCCAATTGCCGGCCGAACCAGGCGGCCAGCGGCAGGCGGTGCTGGTACTTGAGCGCCTGGATCAGGCGGTCGACCGGAAAGGCGTAGCGGAAGCAGGCGCTGACACCGGAAAAATGCGGTGGTGTGTGCAGACAGGCGCCGCAGCGTTCGCCATGGGTGGTCTGGTCGCCACAGCGGGGGCAGCATTTTTCCGGCAGGGCGGGCAGATCGGCCTGGCAGGCCGGGCACAGCAGTTGGTCTCCGGACTCGGCTGCGCAGAGCAGGCAACTGCTGGCCAGCAGACGGTGCCACACGCCGGTCGGGGAGAAGTCGGCGGACTCGGGTAGAATTGACTTCGCCGCCGGTGTTTTGGATAATCCATAATTACCGTCAGCGTTTATCGTTGATTTGTCAGGGTTTTCTGTAGGGTCTTTCATGCAATCCAGTGCTCTTTCCTCGCCCGTCTCCTGTACTCCCAACCAACCGGTTCACCGCTGGACGGTCGATGAAGTCCTGGCGCTTTACGATCTGCCGCTGATGGATCTGGTCTTCCGCGCCCAGCAGGTGCATCGTGAAAATTTTGATGCCAATGCCATTCAACGCTCGACGCTGCTTTCGGTCAAGACCGGAGGCTGTTCCGAGGATTGCAGCTACTGTTCGCAGTCGGCCCGTTACGATACCGACCTCGAACGCGAGCGCCTGATGCCGCTCGACGAGGTCGTCGCCGCGGCCAAGGCCGCCCGCGACAAGGGCGCTTCGCGTTTCTGCATGGGCGCCGCCTGGCGCGGGCCCAAGGATAACGACCTCGACAAGGTGTTGGCCATGGTGCGCGAGGTCAAGGCGCTGGGCATGCAGACCTGTGTCACCCTGGGCATGCTCAGGGACGGTCAGGCGGAAAAGCTGAAGGAAGCCGGACTCGACTATTACAACCACAACCTCGACACCGACAAGGAGTTTTACGGTCAGGTGATCAAGTCGCATACCCACGACGACCGCCTTGATACCCTGGAACAGGTGCGCGAGGCAGGTATCAATGTCTGTTCCGGCGGCATCATCGGCATGGGCGAGTCGCGTCGCAATCGCGCCGGTTTGATCGTCCAGCTCGCCAATCTGCCGACGCCGCCCGAATCGGTGCCGATCAACAATCTGGTGCCGATTCCCGGCACACCGCTGGCCGATCGTCCGCAGCTCGATCCCTTCGAGTTCGTGCGCACCATTGCTGCCGCCCGCATCACCATGCCGGGGTCCTGGGTCCGCTTGTCTGCTGGTCGCCAGGAGATGAGCGACGAGTTGCAGGCGCTGTGTTTCCTGGCCGGCGCGAATTCGATGTTCTATGGCGATCATCTGCTGACCACCGGCAATCCGGAGGTCGATCGCGACGACGCTCTGTTCGCGCGCCTGGGGCTGAAAGCGGTTTGACCGACTTTTCCCCGCCAGACGAGTTCGTCGACGGCCACCAAGTCGCTCGGCGATTCTCGCGGATTGCCGCGAGCTACCCGCAGGGCGATTTTTTCGCTCGCGAAGTCGACCGCCGGATGCAGGAGCGACTGGATTATGTTCGCCTGAGTCCACAGCGCATCGTCGATCTCGGCTGTAGCCGGGGTGCCAGCCTGGCCGGTTTGCAGGCGCGTTTCCCCGATGCCCGCTTGTTCGGTCTGGATGTCTCGGCGGACATGCTGCGCCCGGTCGCGGTTGAGCGCCCGGCCTGGCAGCGCTGGCTCGGGTTGGGGAAAGCAGAAGGCCCGCGGATTCAGGGCAGGGTCGAGCAGTTGCCGCTGGCCTCGGGGTCGGTCGGGTTGTTCTGGTCCAATCTGCTCCTGCACTGGCTCGATCATCCCCTGCCGGCGCTGCGCGAGGCTCAGCGCTGCCTGGAAGTCGGCGGTCTGCTGATGTTCTCCACCCTCGGGCCGGATACCCTGCGTGAGCTGCGTTCGGCCTTTGCCGACGGTTATGCCCATACCCAGCGTTTTACCGACATGCACGACCTCGGCGACATGCTGGTCGAGTGCGGTTTTGCCGACCCGGTCATGGACATGGAAGTGATCACCCTGACCTACGACAGTGTCGATGCCTTGTTCGCCGAGTTGCGCGCAGCGGGGTCGGGCTGCGCCATGAAGGCACGGCGCCACGGCTTGACCGGGCGGCGACGCCTGGCCGAGGTGCGCGCCGCCTACGAGACGCTACGTTGCGACGGGCGACTGCCGGCCAGCTTCGAAGTGATCTACGGTCACGCCTGGAAAACGGCGCCGCGGCAAACCGCCGACGGGCGCGCGATCATCCGTTTCGAGCGGCGCCCCTAATCCGGGCGCTTGTCGTAGAAGCGGATCGCCTGTACCTGCCGGCTCGGAATGGCCGGGGTGGCCTTCTGCTTGCGGTTCTGTACCCGCCACCAGAGCAGGACGCCAAGCAGGCAGGCGTAGGCCAGCGCCCGCGGCAATTCGTCGAAACTGCTTTGCCAGAGCAGGTGCACGCAGGCCAGGATGGCGATCAGGTAGATGCTGCGATGCAGCTCCTGCCATTTACGGCCGCCGAGTTTGCGCACTGCAGCCGCATTCGAGGTGAGTGCCAGGGGGATGAGCAGTGCGAAAGCAGCCAGGCCAACGCTGATGAACGGGCGCTTGACGATGTCCCGGGCCATCGCTGCGATCGAGAATTCATGATTGAAACCGACGAAGGCGAACAGGTGCAGGCAGGCGTAGGCAAAGGTGAACAGCCCGAGCATCCGGCGCAGGCGCAGCAGCCAGTGCTGGCCGGTGATGGCGCGTAGCGGTGAGACACAGAGGGTGAGCAGCAGGAAGTTCAGCGTCCAGGTGCCGGTGAATTGCTGTACCGCTTCGCCGTGATCTCCGCTCAGGGTATTGGCGTTGATCTGCCAGAGCAGGTAGCCGGCGGGTATGCAGGCAGCGAAGAACAGCAGGCTGCGGGCCAGATTGACGGGAATTGCTTGCATACGCTTCGTTCTCCTTGCTTGTGGCTGGCTATTTCCAAGGGTCAGCTGTTCAGACCAAGGGCAAGGCGTAGTTTTGCGATTTCTTCTGCGGCTTCGTCGACCAGGTCCTGGTAGCGGGCACGGTCAGCCTCCCTGAGCTCCATCCGTTCCGGGTCGGCTTCCCGCTCCATCCACTCGAGATCGCCACCCGCCAGCAGATTGGCGAAATAAAGCACATCGCATACGGTGCAGGGGGTCTCGACATTCTGCAGGAGGTCGTGATCGCGGACTGCTTCGATGATCCGTTCGGGAACTCCGAGAGCGTGCAGCAGGCTGTTGCCGACGCCTTCATGCCAGCCGGCCAGCAAGCTCACCATGGCCTCCCGGTTGTCGCGGTAGGTCGGGTATTCACTGGCTCGATACAGCAGGTAGAAAACACCGATATCGTGAACCAGGCCGGCCATCATCGCATCCTCGGGATTGATCCGGCCCAGGCGTCGGGCCAGGACGCGGGCGATGGCCGCAACCTGGATCGAATGCTCCCAGGCGCCGTGGGCGATTTTCTCGTAGCTGGCCAGATTGCGTGACTTCAGCATCTGGTCCATGGCCAGCGCCAGGGAGACCGTCCGTACCGTGTCGAAGCCGATTCGACTGATGGCCAGGGTCAGGTCGCTACTGGTCTTGCCGGAGGGGTTGTAGGTGACTGAATTCGCAAGGCGCAGCAATTTACTGGAGATGAGCGGTTCAATGCTGACTACCTGGGCAACTTTTTCGAGGCTGGCAAAGGGATTCTTGAGCGTATCGCGCACGAGCAATGCGGCATCCAGGCAAGTCGGAAAACTGACATCGCCCGAGAGGTCGTGGGCGATGTCTTCCAGGATGTGAAAGTGGACGCTGTCGTGCGGCTGCATCTTCAACTGTTGATATAGCGTTCGAGTTCCTCGATGAGGAATCTTTGGGCGCTGATCGTTTCCTTGACCAGATCACCGATGGACAGAATGCCGAGCACCTGGCCCTGATCGTCGAGCACTGGCAGATGACGGAAACGTTTCTCGGTCATCAACGACATGCATTCTTCGAGTGTCGCATTCAGGCCGACATAGGCCACCCGGGAACTCATCAGGTCACGGACGGGTGTTTCCTTCGACGAGCGATTGTTGCGAATCTGCTTGCGGGCGTAGTCACGCTCGGAAAATATCCCGACCAGCTTACCATCCTGAAGCACCAGCAAGGCGCCGACATTGTGCTCGGCCATGACGCAAAGTGCCTGATAAACAGTGTCGTCGGGCGCTGTAACCGCCAGGGGGGCGGTTTTTTCAGCCAACAATTGCTTGAGTGTTTTCATGGTGGGTCTCCGCGTTATTGGTAATGGTGACGACAGTCTAAACGTGGCAGCCAGAAAGAACAAAGGCAGCCCGCGGGCTGCCTTTGAGAAAGCTGGATGCTTGAGTTCAGCGCAGGCCGGCAGCGTAGTCGGAAACGGCCTTGATCTCGACGTCGGAAAGCTTGGCGGCGATCATGCGCATCATTTTTTCCGGGTCGTTGGCGCGCTCTTCGGCACGGAAGGCCTTCAACTGGACTTCGGTGTACTCGGCGAACTGGCCGGCCAGACGCGGATACTGGGCAGGCATGCCGGCACCGGCCGGGCCGTGGCAACCGGCACAGGCCGGGATGCCCTTCTTGAAGTCGCCCTGGCGCCACAGCTTCCTGCCGAGGGCGATGCTGGCTTCGTTTTTGGCGGCTTCGGGCTTCAGTTTCTGGCTGGCGTACCAGGCGGAGACGTTGCGCATGTCTTCGTCGGTCAGCGCAGCGACCATGCCGGCCATGATTGCGTTGTCGCGGGCGGCGGGTTTGCCGTCGACCGACTTGAAATTGGTCAGCTGCTTGTAGATGTACTGTTCGATCTGGCCGGCCAGGTGCGGATTGGCGGAGGCCATGCTGTTGCCGTCAGCGCCGTGGCAGGCAACACAGATCGTCTCCGCGACGATCTTGCCCTTGGCCGGGTCGGCCTTGGCCGAGGTCTGCTCGGAGGCGTGGGTGACGAAACTGGTGGCAAACAGGATTGCCATTGCCGCGGTACGGATCATTTTTCGAACTCCTAATGCGCATGAATGGGCGCTTTGGCCGGAACGGAAGTTACAAACCTGTTATTCTATATTAGTTTCCCTTCAACTAGGCGGGTCTTCCGCGTTTTTTATGCCTCTCTTCCAGAACGCGATCTTCCACACGACCGTGGCCAATCTCCGCGATCTGCCCGCCGATGCACTCAGCGAAGTGGCTTTCGCCGGGCGCTCGAATGCCGGCAAGTCATCGGCGATCAATACCCTGGCCGGTCGTGTTCGCCTGGCTTTCGTCAGCAAGACGCCGGGGCGGACCCAGCACCTCAATTACTTCACCCTGGCGCCGGGGAAGTACTTCGTCGACCTGCCTGGCTACGGTTATGCCAAAGCCCCCGAGGAAGTGCGCTCCCAGTGGGAGGGGCTGATCGGCCCTTACCTCAGCCGGCGCGGACCGCTGGTCGGACTGGTGGTGATCATGGATTGCCGGCGTCCGTTTACCGACCTCGATCGCAACCTGATTGACTGGTTCCGGCCGACCGGCAGGCCGATCCATATCCTGCTGTCGAAAGCCGACAAATTGTCACGGCAGGAGCAGACCAAGGTGTTGCGTGCGGTCAAGGCTGAGTTGGCAAGTTGGGGTGAGGGCGCCTACAGCGCCCAGTTGTTCTCCAGCCTGAAGAAGGCAGGGGTCGATGAGGCTGAAGCGGTGCTAGCCGGCTGGCTGGAGATGGCGTTGCCCGAGAAAGCACCGGCGGAAAACAAAAGACCCCCGGACAAGGGGAGTCCGGGGGCCAAAATGCCTCAACGTGGTCAAGGCACCCGCTCAGGGAGGTGAAGCGGGAGACAGCGCGTGCCATCTTGGGCGTATGACGCGGTGGGGGCGACAAAGTTCCCGCCGGATGAAAAAATTTCCGTTTTTTTTGCAAGGACTGAATGACGATGGCTGGCAATTTCCCCGGAACCCGGATGCGCAGGATGCGGCGCGACGATTTCTCGCGTCGCCTGATGCGCGAATCGGTACTGACCCCGGACGACTTCATTTACCCGGTCTTCGTTCTCGAAGGTGCGGGCCGTACCGAGCAAGTGAGTTCAATGCCCGGTGTCGAGCGGCAATCGCTCGATGTCCTGCTGCGCACCGCCGAGCGTACGGTGAAGCTGGGTATTCCGGCGCTGGCGCTGTTCCCGGTGATCGATGCGCCGTTGAAAACGCTCGGTGCCGAAGAAGCCTACAACCCGGAAGGCCTGGTGCCGCGCACGGTACGCGCGCTCAAGCGCGAGTTTCCCGAGCTGGGCGTGATTACCGACGTCGCCCTCGATCCCTATACCAGCCACGGCCAGGACGGTCTGATCGACGACACCGGCTATGTGCTCAACGACGAAACGCTCGACGTCCTGGTCCGGCAGGCGTTGTGCCATGCCGAAGCCGGCACCGACGTGGTTGCCCCGTCGGACATGATGGACGGCCGCATTGGTCGCATCCGCGAGGCGCTGGAGCGCAACGGTCGGATCTACACCCGCATCCTCGCCTATTCCGCCAAGTACGCGTCTGCCTTCTACGGCCCCTTCCGCGACGCGGTCGGTTCGGCCGGCAATCTCGGCAAGGGCAACAAGTACACCTACCAGATGGACCCGGCCAACGGCGACGAGGCCTTGCGCGAAGTGGCGCTCGATATCGAGGAAGGCGCCGATATGGTCATGGTCAAGCCGGGCATGCCGTATCTGGACATCGTCCGCCGGGTCAAAGACGAGTTCGGCGTGCCGACCTACGCCTACCAGGTCAGCGGCGAGTACGCGATGCTCAAGGCGGCGGCGCAGAACGGCTGGCTTGACGAACGGGCGGTGGTGCTGGAGAGCCTGCTGGCGTTCAAGCGTGCCGGCGCCGACGGCATCCTGACTTATTTCGCGCTCGACGCGGCGGAATACCTGAAGGGCTAATCCGGTTTCCGGGGAAGCAAAAAGGGCGGCCGACAGGCCGCCCTTTGCGTTTACGCGTCGCCAGCCTGCGACAGGCAGGCGAAGTAGAGCATCGGCCACTGCTGCGGCCAATGCGCCAGTGGTTCGCGGCTGAAGCCGGAGCGGGCATATTGCTCCCAGCGGCCGACGACGTAGCAGCGCAGCAGGTTGGCCAGCGCCCCGAAATCGGCGTCGGCCTTGAACTTCTCCTGCGTCGCGGCGATGCGCAGGGCCTGCTTGAGCGCCGCTTCGACCTTGTCGAGCAGTGCGTTGATGCGCAGTTGCAGGCGTTCGTTTTCGTTGACCAGGGCGTCGCCGATCAGCACCCGGGTCATGCCGCGGTTTTTCTGGGCGAAATTGAGCAGCAGGCCGAGGATCAGTTCGAGCTGGCGGAAACCGCGCTCTTCCTCGCCGGTGATCTGGTTGATGACGCCGAACAGGCTCTGCTCGATGAATTCGATCAGTCCCTCGAACATCTGCGCCTTGCTGGCGAAGTGGCGGTAGAGCGCAGCTTCGGAACACTCCAGCTTGCCGGCCAGGGCGGCGGTGGTGATCTTTTCCCCTTTCGGGGTTTCAAGCATTTCAGCCAGGGTTTGCAGGATCTGCAGGCGGCGTTCGCCCGGTTTGGTCGCCATTGATGTTGTCCCTCGAAGAATTTTTGTGCCTGGATTATAGACGAGCGCAGCGTTGCGGCAATTGCAGCACCGAGGAAACCTGGACGTCGACGTAGGGCGAGCGGCGAGAGCCAGCGCTCACCCACACGGTTTTCATGCCGAGCTTGCGGGCAGTGACGAGGTTGGCCAGGCTGTCCTCGACCATGATGCAGCGGCGCGGGTCGAGGCGCTCGGCGCGCAACAGGGTACGGAAGCCCTGCGGCATCGGCTTGGGCCGGAATTTCAGGCTTTCGACGGTATATACCGCCGCGAAGTGGCGATCCAGCCCGGTCAGTTCGAGCACCGCCTCGGCGTAGGCGCGCGGCGCGTTGGAGAACAGGATCTTGCGTCCGGGCAGGCGCTTGAGCGCATGCAGCAGCGGTTTCTCGAACACCAGCATGCGGGCGAGATCGGGAAACTGATGGGTTTCGTGCAGGAAATGATGCGGGTCGATCGCGTGGTGGCGGATCAGGCCGAGCAGGGTTGCGCCGTAGCGCTGCCAGTAGTCCTGGCGCAGCCGGTTGGCGGCGTTTTCGTCGAGGCCGAGGTGGCGCTCAATGTACTCGCGCATCGCCCGGTTGATGTGCGGGAAGATGTGCGGGGAAGCGTTGTGCAGCGTGTTGTCGAGGTCGAACAACCAGACGCGTTCCCCGCGCATGGTTCAGTGCGACTTGATCATCGTGCCGACGCCGTGGTCGGTCAGGATTTCGAGCAGCAGTGCGTGTTCGACGCGACCGTCGATGATATGCACGCCCTTGACGCCGTTGCGGGCAGCATCGAGCGCCGAGCCGATCTTCGGCAGCATGCCGCCGGACAGCGTGCCGTCGGCGACCATCTCGTCGATCTCCTTGGGCGTGATGCCGGTGATCAGGTTGCCGGCCTTGTCGAGCACGCCCGGCGTGTTGGTCAGCAGGACGAGCTTCTCGGCCTTGAGCACTTCGGCGATCTTGCCGGCGACGACGTCGGCGTTGATGTTGTAGGTCTCGCCGTCCTCGCCGACGCCGATCGGGGCAATCACCGGGATGAAGGAGGCCTTGTCGAGGTGGTCGATCAGCGACGGGTCGATCTTGGTGATCTGGCCGACCTGGCCGACGTCGATCAGGTCGCCCGGGTTGTCCTTGTCTTCCAGCATCAGCTTCTTGGCGCGGATGCAGTTGCCGTCCTTGCCGGTCAGGCCGACGGCCTTGCCGCCGTGCTGGTTGATCAGGTTGACGATGTCCTTGTTGACCTGACCGCCGAGCACCATTTCGACGACTTCCATGGTTTCGGCGTCGGTGACGCGCATGCCCTGGATGAACTCGCCCTTCTTGCCCACCCGGCTGAGCAGGTTCTCGATCTGAGGACCGCCGCCGTGCACGACGACAATGTTGAAGCCGATCAGTTCGAGCAACACGACGTCGCGGGCGAAGCAGCTTTTCAGGTGCTCGTCGGTCATCGCGTTGCCGCCGTACTTGACGACGATGGTCTTGCCGTGGAAACGCTTGATGTAGGGCAGGGCTTCGGCCAGAACGGCGGCCTTGGTGCCGGGGGCGAGGTTTTTGGTGGGCATGAAAGGCTCCTGATGGACTCGCCGCGGATTGTACAAAGAAAGCGGCCGGCTTGGGGGCCGGCCGGGACGCCGATTACTGGATGGCCAGTCGCTTGCTCGGGCTGGCGATGCGCTTGGGCAGGGTCAGTTCGAGCACGCCATCGGTAAAGCGGGCGACGGCGCGTTCGTCGTCCAGATCCTGTTCCAGCTGGAAGGAACGCGACAGCTTGCCGTAATAGCGCTCCGAGCGAAGTGTGCGCTCGCCTTCGCGGACTTCGCTTTCCTGGCGGACTTCGGCGCTGATTGATACCTGATTGCCTTCGACAACGACATGGATGTCTTCCTTTTTCACCCCGGGCATTTCGGCGTGGACGAGGTAGGCGTCGGCCTGCTCGCGAACGTCCATGCGGATCGCCGGTGCCTGTTGCGGCTGACCGTTGAAATCCACGGGACGAACGAAAAAGCCGCGGAAGAGATTGTCGAGAGGATCGATGCGGGTGAGGTTTGCCATCTTGGTCTCCTTTCAGTAAATCATCCGTGAGTCCAATATGGGGTGACTGCTTGGCGTTTCAAGTCCCTTTGTTCGCCTCACCGAGCAGGCGGATGGCGTCGCGGTTACTCCACGAAAAGCAGCGCTCGGCTGCTGCCTGCCAGGGCAGCCAGTCGTGGGCGCGATGTTCGTCGGGCGCGGTACGGATATCGATGCGTCCGGGCAGTTCCAGGGCAAAGACGTGTTCGGTGTTGTGGGTGACACCGGGGGCGTAGCGGTCGCGCCAGGTGGCGAAGATTTCGTAGGTGTTGGCAATGCGCCAATCGCTCAAGGCGTGAACTGCGCAGTCGATGCCGGTCTCTTCGAATACTTCGCGGCGGGCAGTGGCCAGCGGCGTCTCGTCATTTTCCCGGCTGCCGGTGACCGACTGCCACAGGCCGGGTTGGCGGGCGCGTTCGAGAAGCAGGACCTCCAGTTCGCGGGTATGGATGACGACGAGGACCGATTCCGGCTGCTTGTAGGCCTTCATCGCCCGGGCCAGGGGGCGATGTCGCCGGTGGCGGCATCGACGCAGACGATGAGCGGCGCTTCCATCTCGGCACGGGCCTCGCACGTGGCGCGCAGAACCTCGATCAGCGTGGCGAAATCGTCCGGATGGCGTTGTTGGTAGGCGTGCAGCCCGGAGAGGCAAATAGCGTCGGGGGCGTCGGGATCGCTCAGGCAATCGAACAGGGCGTCGAAATTGGCGCCGTACCACTCGGGAAAGGCCAGGGCCTGACCGAGGTGTTGCAGCACCAGGGCGGTACTGGTGCGGTCGCCAAAGTCGATGTGCAGCGCGCCAGCGGGCGCAGCTTGGTCGGTGAGCAGAAAAAGTCCGTGCTGGGCTGGCGCCATGCTTACTCCCGGATTCGTCGGAAGGATTTGTAGTGATCCGCCGTGTAATAGTATTCGTTGGCTTTACCGGCAACGATGCGACGCGGTCCGCGGTCCTTGCGCCCGGGGGTCTTCACCGTGTACTCGCGGTAGTAGCCGCGCGGCTGGAGCGGCAGCAGCTTTTCGAAATTGTTGAAAACGATGCCGTCGCGCTTGTACGGGAAGGGGCCGCCCTGCTTGATCAGGGCCAGCGTCTCCCTGGCCTCGGGCGGCAGCTGGCCGGCATCGATCCAGCCGATGCCGCGGTCGCTGTTCCAGAAGGCAAAGGCGCTTCCGATCGAAAACAGCAGGACGATCAGGAAGCGCATCAGCTGGCGCATGACTTAGCCCTGGGCGACTTCGACCTGGGTGTCGACCTTCTGGCGCAAGCGGACGTGAAGCTCGCGCAACTGCTTCTCATCGACCGCTGACGGGGCGTCGGTGAGCAGACACTGGGCGCGCTGGGTCTTGGGGAAGGCAATCACGTCGCGAATCGATTCGGCACCGGTCATCATGGTGACGATGCGGTCGAGGCCGAAGGCCAGGCCGCCGTGCGGCGGGGCGCCGTACTTCAGTGCGTCGAGGAGGAAGCCGAACTTGGCCTGTTGTTCCTCGGGGCCGATGTTGAGTGCGGCGAAGACCTTCTCCTGCACGTCGGCGCGGTGGATACGCACCGAGCCGCCGCCCAGTTCCCAGCCGTTCAGCGCCAGGTCGTAGGCCTTGGCCAGGCACTTGCCCGGATCGGTGGCCAGGAACTCGAGGTGCTCGTCCTTCGGGCTGGTGAACGGGTGATGGCAGGCGGTCCAGCGCTTGGACTCGTCGTCGTATTCGAACATCGGGAAGTCGATGACCCACAGCGGCGCCCACTTGGCGCCGGTGACGAAGCCCTTCTCGTGGCCGATCTTGATGCGCAGCGCGCCGAGGGCGTCGCTGACGATCTTGGCCTTGTCGGCGCCGAAGAAGATCAGGTCGCCGGACTGGGCGCCGGTGCGTTCGAGCACGGTGCGCAGCGAGGCTTCGGAGAGGTTCTTGACGATCGGCGACTGCAGGCCGGTTTCGTTGACCTGGGTGACGTCGTTGACCTTGATGTAGGCCAGGCCCTTGGCGCCGTAGATGCCGACGAACTTGGTGTACTCGTCGATCTCGCCGCGGGTCAGCGAAGCGCCGCCGGGGATGCGCATGGCGGCGATGCGGCCGCCTTCGCTGTTGGCGATGTTGGCGAAGACCTTGAAGGCGACATCCTTGAAGGCGTCGGCGACATCGACCAGTTCGAGGGTGACGCGCAGGTCCGGCTTGTCCGAACCGAAGCGGCGCATGGCTTCGGCATAGGTCATGCGCGGGAATTCCGGCAGGTCGACGTCGATCGCTTCCTTGAACACGCGGCGGATCAGTTGTTCCATCAGCGCGGTGATTTCGGCCTCGCTCATGAACGAGGTTTCGATATCGACCTGGGTGAATTCCGGCTGGCGGTCGGCGCGCAGGTCTTCGTCGCGGAAGCACTTGGTGATCTGGTAGTAGCGGTCGAAACCGGCGACCATCAGCAGTTGCTTGAACAGCTGCGGCGATTGCGGCAGGGCGAAGAACTGGCCGGGATGGACGCGCGACGGCACCAGATAATCGCGCGCACCTTCCGGGGTGGACTTGGTCAGCATCGGCGTCTCGACATCGACGAAACCGTTGTCATCGAGGAAGCGGCGGAAGGCGCGGGCCGTCTTGTAGCGCAGCATCAGGTTGTTCTGCATCTGCGGGCGGCGCAGGTCGATGACGCGGTGGGTCAGGCGGACGTTCTCGGTGAGGTTTTCGTCGTCGAGCTGGAACGGCGGGGTCACGGACGGGTTCAGCACCTCGATCTCGTG
Organism: Betaproteobacteria bacterium UBA5582; assembly: GCA_002425245.1. Classification (GTDB taxonomy): domain Bacteria; phylum Pseudomonadota; class Gammaproteobacteria; order Burkholderiales; family Rhodocyclaceae; genus Azonexus. The sequence goes on from DILW01000162.1 coordinate 20,423, forward strand.
ACAGAGTACTTCGATCTCGCCGGAAGCCAGGTTGGCATTGGTGGTGCCGGCCGGGCGCGGACGCACCTTGCCGGTGATCTTCAGGCAGAACTCGTTGCGTACCGATTCGGCGATCTTGAAGCTGTCGGCCCGATCCGGGTCGCAGACGACTTGGGCCAGACCTTCGCGGTCACGCAGGTCGATGAAGATGACGCCGCCGTGGTCGCGACGACGGTGGGCCCAGCCGCACAGGGTGACGATCTGGCCGTCGAGGCCGGCGTTGAGTTGTCCGCAGTAATGGGTACGCATGAAAATTCCGTGGGGGTTGCTTAAGTATGGGGGACGATGCGGGCGCGCGGCGGAGGAGCCACGACACCCATCGAAATGATGTATTTGAGGGCTTCGTCGACAGTCATGTCGAGTTCGACGACGTCGGCCTTCGGCATCATGAGAAAGAAGCCTGAGGTCGGGTTGGGCGTGGTCGGCACGTAGACACTGACGAAATCGCCTTGCAAGTGATTGCGGATGTCGCCGCCCGGAGTGCCGGTCAGAAAGGCGATGGTCCATGCGCCCTGGCGAGGATACTGGACCAGCAGTGCCTTGCGGAAGGCATTCCCATTGGGGGCGAACAAGGTGTCGGAGACCTGCTTGACTGCCTTGTATACCGAATTGACGACGGGAATCCGCGACAGCAGGGCGTTCCACCAGCGGACCAGTTTCTCGCCGATGAAATTGGCGGCGAGCAGGCCGGTGACCAGGATGATCAACAGGGTGAGCACGGCACCGGCCCCGGGAATGGCGAAACCGAACAGCCGGCGCGGGTGGACGACTTCGGGAAGGAGAGTCAGCGTCTGGTCGAGCGTGTTGACGATGATCGACAGTACCCAGGCGGTAATGACCAGGGGTACCCAGATCAACAGTCCGGTAATGAAGTAGCGCTTGATCAGCTGGCCGCGCACGATGAGCAGCTTCCTTCTCCGGTCTGGCAGGGAGGCGGTGCCTTGGGCTGGCTTGAGCCCTTGAAGTCAGTGGCGTACCAGCCGCTACCCTTGAGCTGGAAGCCGGCCGCGGACAAAAGTTTGGCGTAGCTTTCCTGGCCGCAGGACGGGCAGGTGGTGAGCGGGGCGTCGCTCAGCTTCTGCAGGTGTTCCTTCTGAAAACCGCAGGAGTCGCAGCGATATTCGTAGATCGGCATGAGAATCCTCCAAAACCTTGAATTATAACCGAAAAGCCGTGCTTGTAATATTGGGGCGCAGTTCCGGTTTTCAATAGGCCAGTCCGAGGTAGGTTTCGCTCAGCTTTTGTCCCCAGAATAGTGCGATCAGACCTGCGGCGGCGAGGTAGGGGCCGAAGGGAATGGGCACGTTGCGGCCGCGCCGGGCGAATACGATCAGGCTGATGCCGACGACTGCGCCGACCAGGGAGGAAAGCAGAATGATGGTGGGGAGGGCCGGCCAGCCCAGCCAGGCGCCGAGTGCTGCGAGCAGTTTGAAATCGCCGTAACCCATCCCCTCTTTGCCGGTCGCCAGCTTGAATGCCCAGAAAACCGACCACAGCGAAAGGTAACCGGCGATGGCGCCGATGACCGCGGTGTCGATGGCGGTATAGCTGCCGGCGAGGTTGAACAGCAGGCCCAGCCAGAGCAGGGGCAGGGTGATGCTGTCCGGTAGCAGTTGGGTGTCGAAGTCGATGAAGGTCAGCGCAACCAGGGCCCAGACCAGAAACAGGGCACCGGCTGCGGCCGGGGTGAGGCCGAAGTGCCATACGGTGTAGGCGGAGAGGACGCCGGTCAGCGCCTCGACCAGCGGATAGCGTGGCGAAATCGGCGTGGCGCAGTCCGAACAGCGACCGCGCAGGATGAACAGGTAGCTGATCAGGGGAATGTTTTCCAGCGCACTGATCCGGTGACCGCAGTTCGGGCAGCTGGAGCGGGGGGTGGCCAGATTGTAGGTGGCCTCGGCCACGGGCGTTTCGCCCCGCAGTTCGGCGCATTGGCGTTGCCAGTCGGCTTCCATCATCCGCGGCAGGCGGTGTATGACGACGTTGAGGAAACTGCCGACGCAAAGTCCCAGCAGGCCGGCGGCAAGCGCCAGTCCGCCCAGGGTCTCGGGGATCATCCGACCACCGCGCCGATCTTGAAGATGGGCAGGTACATGGCGACGACCATGCCGCCGATCAATGTTCCCAGCACCACCATGATCATCGGTTCCATCAGGCTGGACATGGCTTCGACGGAGTCATCCACCTCCTGCTCGAAGAAATCGGCAACCTTGGACAACATTGAATCGAGGGCGCCCGATTCCTCGCCAATGGCGACCATCTGGGTGACCATGTTGGGGAAAATGATGGCGTTCTGCATTGCGGCAGTCAGACTGGTGCCGGTGGAGACTTCGCCCTGGATCTGGCGGGTGGCCTGCTTATACACGTGATTGCCGGCAGCACCGCCAACCGACTCCAATGACTCTACCAACGGCACGCCGGCGGCGAACATGGTGGCCAGCGTCCTCGTCCACCGGGCAATGACCGACTTGCGGACGATTTCGCCAAAGATGGGCAGGCGCAACAGCAATCTGTCCATGAACATCTGGACTTTTTCCGAGCGTTTCCAGCTTTGCAGGAAGAAGTAGATGCCGCCGCCGATGGCGCCGAAAATTGCCCACCACCAGTCCACGAAGAAGTCCGACATGGCAATGACGATCAGGGTCGGCAGGGGAAGGTCGGCGCCGAAGCTGTTGAATACTTCCTTGAAGGCCGGAATCACGAAGATCATGATCACCGCAGTGATGATGAAGGCGACGATGAGCACCGCGATCGGGTAGAACAGCGCCTTCTTGATCTTGCTCTTGATCGCCAGGATTTTTTCCTTGTAAGTGGCCAGACGCTCCAGCAAGGAATCGAGAATGCCGGCCTGCTCGCCGGCGGCGATCAGGTTGCAGAACAGGGCATCGAAGTACAACGGGTACTTGCGGAAGGCCTGCGACAGGGCGGTGCCGGTTTCGACGTCGGCCTTGATGTCGAGCAGCAGTTTGCCGACTGCCGGGTTGGCATGGCCACGACCGACGATGTCGAAGGACTGCAGAAGCGGCACGCCGGATCGCATCATTGTCGCCAGTTGCCGGGTGAACAACGTGATGTCCTTGTCGGTGATGCGACCACCAGATTTGAAGCGCAGTTTCTTGATCTTCGGTGAGGTGATGCCTTGCCGCCGCAGCGTGGTCTGCACCACTGTTTCGCTGGCTGCGCGCATCTCGCCGCGGACTGTCTTGCCATCCTTGTTGCGTCCCTCCCATTGGAAGGTGCTCTCCTTGATGACGGAAGTCTTGGGTTTGGATGGGCTGGCCATTACGCTGTCCTTGTTTTCATGCGTTCGTGGTGCTCAGTACTTCTTCGAGCGAGGTGAGTCCCTGTTTGACCTTGAGCAATCCAGATTCGCGCAGGTCCTTGACGCCTTCGAGGCGGGCCTGGTTGCCCAGGTCGATCGAGGTTGCGCCGTTCATGATCAGGCGTTGCATTTCCTCGCTGATCGGCATGACCTGGTAAATGCCGACCCGTCCCTTGTAGCCAGTCCCCTTGCAGCGCTCGCAGCCGACCGGGCCGTAGAGTGTCCACTTGCCGTCGAGATCTTCCGGCTTGAAGCCGGCATCGAGCAGCGCTTTTTCCGGAACGTTGATCGGCTGTTTGCAGGTACACAACCGTCTGGCCAGTCGCTGAGCGGTGATCAGCAGGATGCTGGAAGCAATGTTGAAGGTCGGCACGCCCATGTTCATCAAGCGGGTCAGCGTCTGCGGCGCATCGTTGGTGTGCAGCGTCGACAGCACCATGTGGCCGGTCTGGGCTGCCTTGATGGCAATTTCCGCCGTCTCGAGGTCGCGGATTTCACCAACCATGATGATGTCCGGATCCTGACGCAGGAAAGCCTTGAGGGCGACCGGAAAGGTCAGCCCCGCCCGGTCGTCGACATTGACCTGGTTGATCCCGGCCAGATTGATTTCGGCCGGATCCTCGGCAGTCGCGATGTTGACGCCATCCCGGTTGAGAATGTTGAGACAGGTGTAGAGCGATACGGTTTTGCCCGAACCGGTCGGGCCGGTGACCAGGACCATGCCGTAAGGACGATTGATCGCATCGAGGAGGACGGCTCTCTGTTCGGGCTCGTAGCCGAGTGCGTCGATACCGAGCGTGGCTGAGGCCGGGTCCAGGATACGCAGCACGATTTTTTCGCCCTGCAGGGTGGGCAGGGTGCTGACCCGGAAATCGATGGCCCGCGATTTGGACAGCACCAGCTTCATGCGGCCGTCCTGGGGTACGCGCTTTTCAGCAATGTTCAGGCGAGAAATGACCTTGATCCGTGAAGCGATTTTTTCCTTGATGGCGAGAGGTGGTGTTGCCACCTCCCGCAGTACGCCATCCACCCGGAAACGGATGCGGTAGTACTTTTCGTAGGGCTCGAAGTGGATGTCGGAGGCGCCATCGTTGATCGCGTCGAGCAGCATCTTCTGGATGAACTTGACGACCGGTGCGTCGTCGATTTCCTGTGCCGAGGCGTCGTCGGACTTGCTGCCGGCCTCTTCGTCGAGGAAATCCAGGTTGATGTCTTCGTCGGTCAGGCTCTTCAGCGCATCCGAGGCCGATTCCGAAAACTTGGCCACGAAGGGCAGAAGCTTGGTGTGCTCGACAACGATGGGGTCGACCGTCAGCCCAGTCTGGAAGCGGATTTCATCAAGCGCCCGCAGGTTGGTTGGATCGGCGATTGCCACCGACAGCCGGTTGCCCCGCTTGTTGAGCGGAACCACCTTGTGCGTTGCGATCAGTTTTCGGTCGATGGCATCCTGAGGGATGTGTCGCTCATCAATGGCGTCCAGGTCGAACAGCGGATAACCGAAGGTTTCGGCGGAAAAGCGCGCGATTTCGAGTGCCGTCGCCTTTTTGGTGGAGATGATCTGCTCAATCAGGGGGAGCTTTGCTGCGAGCGCCTGCAGCGACAGTTCCTCGGCTTCCGCCTCCTTCAGGCGACCGGCCTGGACAAGCGCGCGGGCCAGGCCGCTGAGCGGAGAGTTCTGAGGGGTTGCTGCCATGAGGAGGGAGAGTCTCGGATGCCGTCTGGATCGCCCGATGATGCTACGTGGGCGGGGCTTTGTAAAGACTGACGCTGTCTTCTATCAGCGCCGGACGATAGATGCGGGCGGTAACGACACTGCGGTTTCTGGTTTGTAGTATTTCAACAGCGATGTCGTTCAGCTTGAGACTGACATCAGCTTCCGGGATGTCCTGGAAATGCTCGAGGATCAGACCGTTGAGGGTTTTCGGACCGGCGAGCGGGAAGTCAAGGTCGAGCATGCGATTCAGATCGCGCAAGAGACGCGATCCTTCAACCACGACGCTGCCTTCTTCCGACCAGGTGAGTTCATGATCCGGGCTGGGGCCTGAAGTGGTGAAATCGCCGACGATTTCCTCGATGATGTCTTCCAGCGTGAGCAGGCCAAGAATTTCACCGTATTCGTCGACCACGAAACCGATTCGCTGCCGGTTCTCCTGGAAAAAGCTCAGCTGCGAGAAAACGGCTGTGCCGGCTGGAATGTAATAGGCTTGTTGCACCTGTTCGAGCAGCGATGCCTCGTTGAAGTCGGATGACGAGATGCCGGCCAGTACGCGTCGTACCGGCAGAATGCCGAGCAACTGGTCGAGCGAGCCGCGACACACGGGGAGACGGCTATGGTGGCTGGTCAGCAATTGTTGGTGCACAGCCTCCCACTCCTGCTCAATGTCGAGAATCTCGATACTGCCGCGTGGCGTCATCATGTCTTCGACGGTGATGTTGTTGAGGTCGAACAGGCTGTTCAGGATGGACTGATGCTTCTTGGGGACGACGTGCGAAGATTCCAGGACCAGGCTGCGCAACTCCTCGGGAGAGAGACGCGCCGACTCGGCGCTTGGTTTCATCGATAAGCCCAGGGTGCGCAGGATGGCTGCGGCAAATAGATTGACGAACCAGACCACCGGGTAACAGATCCGCAGCAATGGGGTCAGAAAGTAGGCCATGATCAGGGCCAGGCGATCCGCGTAGGAGGCACCCACGATCTTGGGCGTGATTTCCGAAAACACCAGAATGGCGAAGGTGATGACCAGGGTGCTGGCGCCCAGGGCCCATTTTTCCTCGCCGAACAGGTGCATGGCGATGACGCTGACCAGGGTTGCGGCTGCGGCATTGACCAGGTTGTTGCCAAGCAGGATGACACCCAGCATCTTGTCCGTATGCTCAAGCAGGGCCAGTGCCTTGGCGGCACCGCGGTGGCCGTTCTGGGCCATGTGCCGGAGGCGGAAGCGGTTGGCCGCCATCATTGCCGTCTCGCTCATCGAGAAGATGGCGGACATGGCCAGCAATCCGATCAGGGCGCCTAACTGCACCGAGATTGAGATGGAGTCCACGTCAGAATCGGCCGAGGATGATTTCCACGACGAAGCGGCTGCCGAAATAGGCCAGAATGAGCAAGCCGAAGCCGGCCAGGGTCATGCGCAGGGCGCGCTTGCCGCGCCAGCCCCAGGCATGGCGGCCGAACAGCAGGGTGGCGAAGATGCACCACGAGGCGATGGCGAAAACGACCTTGTGATCGAAGCTCAGGGGCTTGCCGAAGATCGCTTCGGAAAACAGCAGGCCGCTGCCGACAGCCAGGGTGAGAAGGATGAAGCCCAGCATCAGCATGCGGAACAGCAGCGATTCCATCGCCATCAGGGACGGCAGGCTGGCCAGGCTGCGCCTGACCAGTCGCCGATGCAGGGCGTTTTCGGTGAAACCCATGAAGATGGCGTGCAGCGCGGCCAGCGTCAGCAGGCTGTAGGCGAGCATGGCGGTGAGGAAATGAAACTGGAAGCCGGTGGCCTCGGCCAGGGCGATCAGGTGGTCGTGGCGGAAGATCGCCGGCAGCAGCGCGCAGACCGCAGCAACCGGGAGCACCATCGGCTGCATGCCTTCCATGCGGGCCATGAAACTTTCCAGCCAGTAGATCAATACCGCCAGCCACATCATCAGTGACAGCGCCAGGGCAAAGGAGAAGCGCATGCCGGCCGGGCTGAGCAGGGTGCTGAACAGGCCGAAAGCGTGAACCGCCAGGGTGGCACCAATGGCCAGTCGCTCCCAGGAAAGCATCGGGCAGGCGACGCACTGGCCTTCATGGTCGCGCCAGCGGGTATTCCAGAAATGGAAGCCGAGTGCCCCATAAAGCAGGGTAGCGAGGATATGGGGGAGAAGCTGAATTACAATGTCGACCATTCGCGAATTCTACTAGAAGCCCCTCTGACATGCTCGACAACCTGACTACCCGCCTTGCCCGCGTCATGAAGACGCTCAAGGGCGAAGCCCGCCTGACCGAATCCAATATCGCCGATGCCCTGCGTGAGGTGCGCATGGCCCTGCTGGAGGCCGATGTGGCGCTGCCGGTGGTCAAGGATTTCATCGCTGCGGTCAAGGAAAAGGCGGTGGGCCAGGAAGTGATCGGTTCGCTCAACCCGGGCCAGGCGCTGATCGGTGTCGTCCATGGCGAACTGACCAAGATCATGGGCGACGCCCACGAAGGCATCAGTTTCAACACCCAGCCGCCGGCCATCGTGCTGATGGCCGGCCTGCAGGGCGCCGGCAAGACGACCACGATCGGCAAACTGGGCAAGTTTCTCAAGGAAAACCACAAGAAGAAGGTGCTGGTGGTTTCCTGTGACGTCTATCGCCCGGCGGCAATCGAGCAGTTGAAATCGGTGGCCGGCCAGGCGGGTGTCGATTTCTTCCCGTCCGACGTGGGCGAGAAGCCCGAAGCCATCGCCGCCGCAGCCGTGGATTGGGCCAAGCGTCACTACCATGATGTCCTGCTGGTCGATACCGCCGGCCGTCTTGCCATCGATGAAGCGATGATGGCCGAGATCAAGCGCCTGCATGCGGCGATCAAGCCGATCGAAACCCTGTTCGTGGTTGACGCGATGCTCGGTCAGGATGCGGTCAATACCGCCAAGGCCTTCAACGAGGCCTTGCCGCTAACCGGTGTGGTGCTGACCAAGCTCGACGGCGATTCCCGCGGTGGTGCTGCCCTGTCGGTGCGCCACATCACCGGCAAGCCGATCAAGTTTGCCGGGGTCGGCGAGAAGCTGACCGGGCTGGAAGCCTTCCACCCGGAACGGATGGCGTCGCGCATTCTCGGCATGGGCGACGTGCTGTCGCTGATCGAGGAAGCGAAGAAGGGCATCGACGAGGAAAAGGCGCTGGCTTTCGCCAAGAAGCTGAAGTCCGGGAAGGGCTTCGATCTCAACGATTTCAAGGCGCAGATCGGCCAGATGCGCGCCATGGGTGGGCTGGGTTCGCTGATGGACAAGCTGCCGGCGCAGTTTGCCCAGGCTGCCGGTCAATTGCCGGCGGGCGCCGAGAACAAGATGATCGGCCGGGTCGAGGGCATCATCAATTCGATGACGCCGGCCGAGCGGGCCAAGCCGGAATTGATCAAGGCCAGCCGCAAGCGTCGTATCGCCATGGGGGCGGGTGTCCAGGTCCAGGAGGTTAACCGTCTGCTCAACCAGTTCGAGCAGACGCAGAAGATGATGAAGCAGTTTTCCAAGGGCGGCATCGGCAAGCTGATGCGCGGCATGAAGGGCATGCTGCCCGGCGGGATGGGCGGTTTCGGTCGCTGATTCAGCGGTTGTTGGCAGCCAGTCCGTTCGGGCTGCTGCCGAAGGCCCAGTGGTTCTGCCACGCGGCACGGACCAGATTGGGGTACTCGGGCTTGCCCAGGCTACCGTTGTAGCGGCCCAGTGCGCGGTAGAGGTCGCCCTTTTCGATGTCCAGATAGTGACGCAGGATGGTGCAGCCGTAGCGCAGATTGGTGCGCATGTCGAACAGGTTGTCCTCCGGGCGGCCGATCACCTTCAGCCAGAACGGCATCACCTGCATGTAGCCACGGGCTCCGACCGAGGATACAGCGTACTTGCGGAAGGCCGATTCGACCTGGATCAGGCCCAGCACCATGTGCGGATCGAGGCCGGCGCGGGTGGCCTCGTAGTGGATGCTGCGCAGCAGGTCGATACGGTAGTCGCGGTCGGGAATGCGTTTCTCCAGTCGCCGCGACATTTCCCCCAACCAGTCCGCAGCTTCGATCGGTGACTTGAACGAATTGGCTTGCGGGCGGCTGTCGGAGACGGCCTCGTAGAGCGCCGCGCGAACGCTGGCGGCGAGCGGCTCATACATCTGGGCGCCGGCGTGAACCGCCGTGGCGCCCAGTAACAGCAACAGGCCGATCAGGCGCCGCACAGCTTCTCCTGCAGCAGGCCGATGATCTCGCCCTGGGCGACCATCGTCGCTTCCGCCTCGGTACGGCCTTTGTACTCGAACTGGCCATCCTTCAGGCCGCGCTCGCCGATCACCACGCGGTGCGGAATGCCGATCAGCTCCATGTCGGCGAACATGACGCCGGGGCGCTCGTTGCGGTCGTCCAGCACGACGTCGATGCCGAGTTTCTTCAGGTCGGCGTAGAGCTGGTCGGCGGTGGCCTTGACCGCTTCGCTCTTGTGGTAGCCCATCGGCACGATGCAGACGGCGAAGGGGGCGATGGTCGGTGGCAGGATGATGCCCTTGTCGTCGTTGCCCTGCTCGATGGCGGCGCCGACGATGCGCGAAACGCCGATGCCGTAGCAGCCCATCTCCATGATCTGGCTCTTGCCGTTCTCGTCGAGGAAGGCGCAGTTCAGGGCCTTGGCGTACTTGCTGCGCAACTGGAAGATGTGGCCGACTTCGATGCCGCGGCAGATGCCGAGCACGCCCTTGCCATCCGGCGAAGGGTCGCCGGCGATGACGTTGCGGATGTCGAAGACTTGCGGTTCCGGCAGGTCGCGGCCGAAGTTGACGCCGCTAAGGTGAAAACCGGCCTCGTTGGCACCGCACACGAAGTCGCTCATCGCGGCGACCGTGCGGTCGGCAAAGACCGCCACCTTGCTGGCGTCGACACCGACCGGGCCGATATAGCCCGGAACGCAGCCGAGATACTCCTGGACTTCGCTGTCAGAGGCGAAGCGGAAAGCGCCGAGCGTCGGGATCTTGGCTGCCTTGATCTCGTTCAGTTCGTGGTCGGCGCGCAGCAGCAGCAGGGCGAACTGCTTGTCGCCGTCCTCGCGTTCGGCGACGACGGCGATCGACTTGACGATCTGCGTCGGCTCGATTGCCAGGAAGGTGGCGACATCGGCGCAGGCCATCTTGCCCGGCGTGGCGATCTTTTCCATCGCCTTGCCGGCAGCGGCACGCGGCGTTGCCGGGGCGACGGCCTCGGCCAGTTCGACGTTGGCTGCGTAATCGGAGTCCGGGCAGAAGGCGATATCGTCCTCGCCGGAATCGGCCAGGACGTGGAATTCATGCGAGCCGTCGCCGCCGATGGCGCCGGTGTCGGCTGCCACGGCGCGGAACTTCAGGCCGAGCCGGGTGAAGATGCGGCTGTAGGTGGCGTACATGTTGCCGTACTCGCGGACCAGGTCGTCGAACGAGGTGTGGAAGGAGTAGCCGTCCTTCATCAGGAATTCGCGGCCGCGCATGACGCCGAAGCGCGGGCGGATCTCGTCGCGGAACTTGGTCTGGATCTGGTAGAGGTGGATCGGCAACTGGCGGTAGCTCTTGACGTCGCGGCGGACGACGTCGGTGATCACTTCCTCGTGCGTCGGGCCGATCACGAAATCGCGCTGGTGACGGTCCTTGAAACGCAGCAGTTCCGGGCCGTAGGCCGGGCCGCGGCCCGACTCTTCCCAGAGCTCGAAGGGTTGCACGGCCGGCATCAGCAGTTCCAGTGCGCCGGCCGCGTTCATTTCCTCGCGCACGATGTTCTCGACCTTGCGCAGCACGCGCAAGCCGAGCGGCATCCAGGTATAGATGCCGGCCGCCGAACGCTTGATGTAGCCGGCGCGCAGCATCAGTTTCTGGCTGACGACTTCGGCGTCGGCCGGGGCTTCCTTGAGGGTGGTGAAGAAGAACTGCGAGGTACGCATGGAATGCTCTTGAATTCGTGGAAAAAAGCGGATTTTACACGGAGCGTGTTCTTTGCCGCTTTTTTGCGTATCGACGCCCTTTGTGAAAGAATCCAGGTAACCCAATATTTTTAGCAGGTTTTCTATGCTCGACCGCGAAGGCTTTCGCCCGAACGTCGGCATCATTCTTTGCAACGCCAAAAACGAGGTCTTCTGGGGCAAGCGCATACGTGAACATTCCTGGCAGTTTCCGCAAGGTGGCATCAAGCGGGGTGAAACCCCCGAAGAAGCGATGTACCGGGAACTGCACGAAGAGGTCGGGCTGCGTCCCGAGCACGTGCGCATACTCGGGCGGACCAAGGGCTGGCTGCGTTACGAAGTGCCGAATCAATGGATCAAGCGCGAATGGCGCGGGTCTTACAAAGGCCAGAAGCAGATCTGGTTCCTTCTCCGTCTGGTCGGCCGCGACAGCGACGTCAGCTTGCGGGCGACCGCCAAGCCGGAGTTCGACGCCTGGCGCTGGAACGATTACTGGGTGCCGCTGGAAACGGTGATCGAATTCAAGCGCGGCGTGTATCAGCAGGCCTTGAATGAGTTGGTGCGCTTCCTAGAACAGGATCGCCGACACGGCAAGGGCCTGCGGGGAGGTGATCCCCTCGATACGGTGCCTCAGGAAGGAGGGGCAGGGTCATGATTGCAGGGCGTAGCGGTCTTGTTGCCACTTCGTTGCTGGTTCTGTCGGTTCTGGGCTTGCCCGGTGGCGCCCTGGCTTACGACGAGGAGGAGGCGGCATGGCAGGAGGATGCGGTTGTCTTTCCCGAGATGCCGCCACCTGAGCGCATGAAGGCGCTTTATGTCAGTCCGACCGCGACCAATCGATTTTTTGTCGATCCTGTCTCGCTGACGGTCGGCGGTGATGGCGTGATCCGCTACGTCATGCTGGTCGAAACGGCCGGCGGTGCCCGCAACATGACCTACGAAGGCTTGCGGTGTTCAACACGGGAAAAGCGTATCTACGCGACTGCTCGGCGCGATGGCAGTTGGTCGACCTCGCGCAACGAGGCCTGGGAAAAGATCCGTGATATTCCGCCGAATCGCCAACATGCTGCGTTGTATTCCGAATATTTCTGCCCCGGGGGCTTTGTCGTCCGCAATCCCGATGAAGCGCGCCGGGCCCTAGCGGTTGGCGGGATTCCCTCGCATGGCCAGTGGTGATCCGATGTCGCTCGATTCCCTGATTCTTGAGTTCGATCGCGCTTTGCGCACACTTGCCGCGCCATCGCGGACGAGCCGTCCTGTCCCCGGTGTCGAGCTGCCGGATTGTGAGCTTGATGCGGCCGAGCGCAGGCAGGTTGTGGGGCTGATGCGGGTCAACCATTGCGGAGAAATCTGCGCTCAGGCCCTCTATCAAGGGCAGGCGCTCACCTCGCGCCAGTCCGCCGTGCGCGAGGCGCTACGCAAGGCAGCCGACGAAGAAACCGAGCATCTCGCCTGGACCGAGCGCCGGCTGACCGAGTTGGGTGGGCGCACCAGTCTGTTGAATCCGCTCTGGTACCTGGGCTCGCTTTCAATCGGTGTCGCTGCTGGTCTGCTCGGGGATAAGTGGAACCTGGGCTTCCTCGCCGAAACCGAACGTCAGGTGGAGGCCCACCTGGATGGCCATCTGGCCATCCTGCCTGCGGCTGATGGCAGATCCCGGGCCATCGTCGATCAGATGCGACGGGACGAAATCGGTCATGCGGAAATGGCCGTCCAGTTCGGTGCTGCCGAGTTGCCGCCACCCGTCAGGCTTGGGATGCGGACAACCGCCCGGGTCATGACCGCGCTGTCCTACCACTTGTAAATGGCGGTAGGCTACCGGAGACGGGCGCTCAAGTCTCGATGATTTCGAAGTCGGCGGTGATGTCCGCCGATTGTGCGAGCATGATCGAGGCGGAACAGTACTTTTCCTTGGAGAGTTCGATCGCCCTGGCAACTGCTTCGGGCTTGAGCTTGCTTCCCTTGACGCGGTAGTGGAAATGTATCCGCGTGAACACCTTGGGGTCGCTTTCCGCGCGCTCGGCGTTCAGGGTGACATCGCAGGAAACGACAGCGTGCCGTCCCTTTTTCAGGATCATCACCACATCGAAGGCTGTGCAACCGCCTGTCCCCGCCAGCAGCAGCTCCATCGGTCGCGGCGCGAGATTGCGTCCTCCTGCCTCGGGGGCGCCATCCATCATGACCGTGTGTCCGCTACCCGTTTCGGCGACAAACGACATGCCGGCATCGCTGCCCAACCACCTGACCGTGCACTCCATTTGATTCCTTTCCAAGACCCAGATGGAGCAATTCTAAGGGAATTGTTGCGTCAGTCCATGTTGCGCCGCAGCAATTTGTTCGCTTTCCTGATTGCTCCCAGAGGGGGCTCTCGGATTTAACTAATCGCTACAGGTTTTATGTAAAAACATAAAAAACAAATAAATCAGTTAGCTAGAAATAATCAATTAAATTTATTGATGAATAAGCTTACATATTGTGCGATGCACAAAAAAATCTTGCCATGTCCACTGCCTTTCGGCAGAATGGGAACCGTACGAACTGTGCTGAAAAGCCTCCGGTTCAGGATTGTCTCCTCCACCCTCCTCCTTTGGTGTGGATTTAACGCGGCTCAGCGAGCCGCGTTTTTTTTGCTCGATGCACCCTTGCTCAATTTGGTGATTGACAGTGAGGGCGCCTGAGGCTAAACTCCAAGGCTTTCTCAAATCTGCGCCCAATTTTTCAGGACGGCACACACATGAAAACGTTTTCCGCCAAGCCACATGAGGTGAAGCGCGAGTGGTTTGTGGTAGACGCCACAGACAAGGTGCTCGGCCGCCTCGCTACCGAAATTGCCCGTCGCCTTCGTGGCAAGCACAAGGCGATTTACACGCCGCACGTTGATACCGGTGACTTCATCGTCGTTACCAACGTGGACAAGCTCACCGTCACCGGTAACAAGGCTGACGACAAGAAGTATTTCCGCCATTCCGGTTATCCCGGTGGTATCTACGAAACCAATTTCAAGAAGATGCAGCAACGCTTCCCGGGTCGTGCCCTGGAAACCGCCGTCAAGGGCATGTTGCCGAAGGGGCCGCTGGGTTATGCCATGCTGAAGAAGCTGAAGTGCTACGCCGGTGACCAGCATCCTCACACCGCCCAGCAGCCCAAGGCTCTGGAAATCTAAGGGGGTATCATGGCTGAAGCTTATTTCTACGGTACCGGTCGTCGCAAGAGCGCTGTTGCCCGTGTCTTCATGAAGCGTGGTTCCGGTGTCATCGTTGTCAATGGCAAGCCGATTGACCAGTTCTTCTCGCGTGAAACCGGTCGCATGATCGTTCGTCAACCGCTTGAGCTGGTTGAGCAACTCGCAGGATTCGACATCAAGGTGAATGTTACCGGTGGCGGTGAGTCCGGCCAGGCCGGCGCTGTTCGCCATGGCATCACGCGTGCCCTGATCGAATACGATGCGGCACTGAAGCCGGCTCTCTCCAAGGCAGGTTTCGTCACCCGCGATGCACGTGAAGTCGAACGGAAGAAGGTTGGCTTCCACAAGGCACGTCGCCGCAAGCAGTTCTCGAAGCGTTGATCGCTTTTGTCCTCAAAAAGCCGCCTCTGGGCGGCTTTTTTGTTGTGGTGCTAAGATTAAGCATAGGGGTGCTTTCTCTATCGGTCGGTACCGTTCCTGATTAAATCCGTGCATGAACGAGGGTTCGGTTTGATGCATACACCGGCAGTCAGTCTACGTTTGAAGCGCTTTCGGCGTCGCTTCGGGATTTCCGCGCCTCGGCTGGTTGTTCGAAGTGAGTTGCCGCGTCGATGGCTGCTGCTGGGGGGGCTCTTCCTCGTGGTGATCGGGTTTGTGCTGGCCTGGTTTATTCGCGATGGCAGTCTGGGGGGGGGGCAGTTGGCTGATCTTCGAGAGCAGCTCAAGGTCCAGCAGGCAGAATTGAGTCTTTTGCGCGCCAGTGTTGGCACTGGGCAGAATGCAGTCAGTATGGAGCGCGCAGCACAGCAACAGCTTGTTTCCCGAATTCAGGCGCTTGAAGCTGAAAACGCGGCCCTTAAAGAAGATATGTTGATCTTCGAGCGCTTGATCCCGGTGGTGGGGCAGGAGGCGAAGGCGCGGATCGAAAGCTTTCGTATTTCTGGTGGTCTCGGTGGCGGGTATCGATATCGCTTGTTATTGGCGTATCAACCGGTGCAGAGAGGGGTCGGGTTTCGCGGGCGCTACGAAATTGTTATTGCGTACAAGACGCGCTCTGGCCAGCTCCGTCAGTCGGTGCTGCCGGATGCGCAGCGGGGGGGGGTTGAGGTCCGTCATTTTCTTCGAAGGGAGGGGGTGATCGAATTACCGGAGAATGCAACCATCGTTTCCGCTGAGGCGCGATTGATCGAGAATGGTAAACTCATCGCCAAGGAGCTGGCTTCCATTTGATTGAACCAGCGAGATGCTCGTCGCCATCACGAAGGAGGCTAGATGTTCGGAAAAAAGACAACTGCAGGTGCTCAGGCTCGGATTGACAGCTTGATTGGAGGGGGCACCTGCATCGAAGGCAAAGTCAGGTTCAGTGGTGGCTTGCGCGTTGACGGAGAGATTCGCGGTAGTGTCGAGGCTGTTGCCGGGGCGGGAGCTTCCACGCTGGTGGTTAGCGATCAGGCGCGCATCGAGGGGGCGGTTTCGGTTGCGCACCTCGTCCTGAACGGTACTATCATTGGTCCTGTAAAGGTTGCTGAGACACTTGAGATGCAGCCGAAGGCAAAAATCGTTGGCGATGTTGAATACGAATCGATCGAGATGCACCAGGGTGCAGTGATTGAGGGGCGCTTGGTGCACGAGAAGTCCTCTCGCCAGGAACCAACGCCCTCGCCTGTGGACTAAGGTTGGGGAGTCTAGGGTTTTATGTTCTTACAAACGAATCTTTAGGAGTGATTCATGGATGCTGTAGTCGAAAGCCAGGCGCCAATCGTCTTTACCGACAGTGCGGCGAACAAGGTCAAGGAGTTGATCGAGGAAGAGGGAAATGCCGGGCTGAAGCTTAGGGTCTTCGTCACCGGTGGTGGTTGTTCTGGGTTTCAGTATGGCTTCACGTTCGATGAAGAAGTGGCTGATGACGACACCACGATGGAGAAAAACGGGGTCCAATTGCTCATTGATCCGATGAGCTACCAGTATTTGGTTGGAGCGGAGATCGATTACACCGAAGGGCTTGAGGGTTCACAATTCGTGATCCGGAATCCGAATGCCACCTCGACCTGTGGTTGTGGCTCGTCCTTTTCGGCTTGAAAAATTGGCGGGCACCGATTTGCCTGATCGAAGCAGTGCTTTCGGTGCGGCCTTTTTCCAGGCGGGTGTCCCCGCCTGGTGGCGTGCTTACTCCATGTAAACCACTTGTGATGCCCGCATGCTTTCAATCAGAGCCAACAAGGTTTGGCTTTGTTTTTTGAAGGAATCAAGCTCTGACGAAGTCAGGCTTGGGGCAAGCACGGGGATTTTTGCTGATAACGGGTTCACTGGCTTGTCGTCGATGCGGAACTCGTAATGCAGGTGCGGGCCGGTCGCCCATCCCGTCTGGCCCACGTAGCCGATGGTTTCTCCCTGATTGACCTTGGCGCCCTTGCGCAAACCGTTACGAAAGCGGTCCAGGTGGGCGTAGAGGGTGCTGTGCTTGTTGTCGTGTCGGAGGATGATTACCTTCCCGTAACCATTCTGCTGCCCTACGTAATCGACCGTGGCATTGGCTGTGGCTCGCACGCTGGTTCCTGTGGGAGCGGCGTAATCCACACCTTGGTGTGCGCGCCACCTATTCAGAATAGGGTGAAAGCGTAGGCTGAAGCCGGAGCTGATCCGGGAAAATTCGAGGGGTGAGCGAAGGAATGCCTTTCGTAGTGGTTTTCCTTCAGGGGTCAGGTAACTGCCGCTAGTGTTCCCTTGGTCGTGCCAAAGCGCGCGATGAATTTGCCCGTCGTTCACGAATTCGGCTGCGAGTATTCGTCCGCTACGAATGGGTTGTCCCTCCTGATAGTGCGTTTCGTAGGCGACGGAAAAGCGGTCTCCCTTTCGCAGGTCGGTATGAAAGTCGATCTCACTGCTGAATATTTCCGCCAGTTGAATGGCAATGGCGTCCGGAATTCCTGCTGCGTCCGTTGCGGCAAACAAGGAGTGCTCGATTTGCGCATTCTTGCTGATGATGTGAACCTCTGGTCGGTCGGCCATCATTCTTGCTTCGAAGCCTTTGCTGGTACGTTGAACCTTGAGCATGGCTGAGCCGTTACCTAGCGGGAAATAGAGTTGCATCAGCCTGCCGTCCCCGGTGGAACTCGCGGAGATGGTTCTACCCGCGATGAACTCTTGCCTGATGGAAGTAGTGTCGGGTGAGCTTTTCAGGAAATTTGCGGCTTCATTGTCATTTATGTTCAGCCGCGATAGGACGCGCTGCAGATTGTCGCCTCGTTGAATCTGGGTCTCCGAGAAAAACGCGTGCCTAGTGTTGTCAAGTATGGAAATGTCGAGCGTCGAAAGCGACTCGATAACGGTCTGTCTCTTGATCTGGTCGCTGTCCGGTGCAACGGCCAGGGCGGTGGCGAACATCGCGATCAGGCTCGCTCCGAAGACAAGTGGCAGCAGTGGCTTCTTGACCGGCCTCTTGTCCAGCAAGGATGACCGGGGGGAAAAGTCGAACTTGTGCATTGGATAAGATACTGAGGAGCAAAGGGCAAGATTGTAGCAGGCCGTATTTCTCCTCTTGCGACTACAGTTTTTTCATTTTGGGGGTTGACGCCTTTTTTGGTGTGTGTAGAATGCGCACCTTCCTTGCGGTGCCGGGGTTTCCGGCGGTGTGAGGCAGGCGGTGAGGCGAAAGAAATTTTGCTGAAGTGCTTGACGGAGGTGAGGGTTTGATTCATAATCTCGCTTCTCTGCTGCAGACGAATTGATGGATTGATTTGGCGCGGCGATGCTCTTTAAAAGTTTGGACAACCGATAGGTGTGGGTGTCTTGATGCAGTGGTTTCGGCCACGAAATGTATTGAGGCAAACACACAGATGTAGAGATACATAGGTAGAGAAATCTACCGTCAGTGAGTTTGCGAGTTTGTTGGATTGAACTGAAGAGTTTGATCCTGGCTCAGATTGAACGCTGGCGGCATGCCTTACACATGCAAGTCGAACGGCAGCACGGGAGCAATCCTGGTGGCGAGTGGCGAACGGGTGAGTAAAGCATCGGAACGTACCCGGGAGTGGGGGATAACTATCCGAAAGGATAGCTAATACCGCATATTCTGTGAGCAGGAAAGCAGGGGATCTTCGGACCTTGTGCTCCCGGAGCGGCCGATGTCAGATTAGGTAGTTGGTGGGGTAAAGGCCTACCAAGCCGACGATCTGTAGCGGGTCTGAGAGGATGATCCGCCACACTGGAACTGAGACACGGTCCAGACTCCTACGGGAGGCAGCAGTGGGGAATTTTGGACAATGGGCGCAAGCCTGATCCAGCCATGCCGCGTGAGTGAAGAAGGCCTTCGGGTTGTAAAGCTCTTTCGGCCGGGAAGAAATCGCGTTGGCTAATACCCAGCGTGGATGACGGTACCGGAATAAGAAGCACCGGCTAACTACGTGCCAGCAGCCGCGGTAATACGTAGGGTGCGAGCGTTAATCGGAATTACTGGGCGTAAAGCGTGCGCAGGCGGTTTTTTAAGACAGGCGTGAAATCCCCGGGCTCAACCTGGGAACTGCGCTTGTGACTGGAAGACTAGAGTATGGCAGAGGGGGGTGGAATTCCACGTGTAGCAGTGAAATGCGTAGAGATGTGGAGGAACACCGATGGCGAAGGCAGCCCCCTGGGCCAATACTGACGCTCATGCACGAAAGCGTGGGGAGCAAACAGGATTAGATACCCTGGTAGTCCACGCCCTAAACGATGTCAACTAGTTGTTGGGAGGGTAAAACCTTTTAGTAACGGAGCTAACGCGTGAAGTTGACCGCCTGGGGAGTACGGCCGCAAGGTTAAAACTCAAAGGAATTGACGGGGACCCGCACAAGCGGTGGATGATGTGGATTAATTCGATGCAACGCGAAAAACCTTACCTACCCTTGACATGCCAGGAACTTGCCAGAGATGGCTTGGTGCCCGAAAGGGAGCCTGGACACAGGTGCTGCATGGCTGTCGTCAGCTCGTGTCGTGAGATGTTGGGTTAAGTCCCGCAACGAGCGCAACCCTTGTCGTTAATTGCCATCATTTAGTTGGGCACTTTAACGAGACTGCCGGTGACAAACCGGAGGAAGGTGGGGATGACGTCAAGTCCTCATGGCCCTTATGGGTAGGGCTTCACACGTCATACAATGGTCGGTACAGAGGGTTGCCAAGCCGCGAGGTGGAGCCAATCCCAGAAAGCCGATCGTAGTCCGGATTGTAGGCTGCAACTCGCCTGCATGAAGTCGGAATCGCTAGTAATCGCGGATCAGCATGTCGCGGTGAATACGTTCCCGGGTCTTGTACACACCGCCCGTCACACCATGGGAGCGGGTTCCGCCAGAAGTGGGTAGCCTAACCGCAAGGAGGGCGCTTACCACGGCGGGGTTCGTGACTGGGGTGAAGTCGTAACAAGGTAGCCGTAGGGGAACCTGCGGCTGGATCACCTCCTTTCTAGAGAAAGCATCCTGGCACCCACAACCTATCGGTTGTTCGAAAGTAGCAAACAGACGAGGGTCTGTAGCTCAGTCGGTTAGAGCACCGTCTTGATAAGGCGGGGGTCGTTGGTTCGATTCCAACCAGACCCACCACGTCACCACGGGGGATTAGCTCAGCTGGGAGAGCACCTGCTTTGCAAGCAGGGGGTCGTCGGTTCGATCCCGTCATCCTCCACCAGAACCCAGTGTTAAGCGCGTGCTTAGCACTGGCTTTTGAGAAATTAAAAGCTACTGTTCTTTAACAAAATGGAAGAAGGTTGTGTATCGCAGTGATGAGCTGCTGATACACGTTGTGATTGCATCTGTTCTTGTTCCTAGCCGGAATGAGACAGCACAAATATGAGTTTGCCTGTAGCCGTTCTCTAAGGAGAACACAAGGTTATAGGATCAAGCGACTAAGTGCATGTGGTGGATGCCTTGGCGATCACAGGCGATGAAGGACGTGCAAGCCTGCGAAAAGCGGGGGGGAGCTGGCAATGAAGCTTTGATCCCCCGATATCCGAATGGGGAAACCCACCTCTTTGAGGTATCCCATACTGAATACATAGGTATGGGAGGCGAACCCGGCGAACTGAAACATCTAAGTAGCCGGAGGAAAAGAAATCAACCGAGATTCCCCTAGTAGTGGCGAGCGAATGGGGAAGAGCCTGCTAGTGATAGCGGAACTGTTAGGAGAACGGAATGGAAAGTCCGGCCGTAGTGGGTGATAGCCCCGTATTCGAAAACAGATCCGTGGTACTAAGTTAGCGAAAAGTAGGGCGGGGCACGTGAAACCTTGTCTGAACATGGGGGGACCATCCTCCAAGGCTAAATACTCGTGATCGACCGATAGTGAACCAGTACCGTGAGGGAAAGGCGAAAAGAACCCCGGGAGGGGAGTGAAATAGAACCTGAAACCGCATGCATACAAACAGTGGGAGCCTCCTTGAGGGGTGACTGCGTACCTTTTGTATAATGGGTCAGCGACTTACGTTGTGTTGCGAGCTTAACCGAATAGGGAAGGCGTAGCGAAAGCGAGTCTGATAAGGGCGTTGAGTAGCACGGCGTAGACCCGAAACCGGATGATCTATCCATGGCCAGGATGAAGGTGCCGTAACAGGTACTGGAGGTCCGAACCCACTAACGTTGAAAAGTTAGGGGATGAGCTGTGGATAGGGGTGAAAGGCTAAACAAATCCGGAAATAGCTGGTTCTCCCCGAAAACTATTTAGGTAGTGCGTCTTGTATCACCGACGGGGGTAAAGCACTGTTATGGCTAGGGGGTCATCGCGACTTACCAAACCATGGCAAACTCTGAATACCGTTGAGTGCGAGCAAGGCAGACAGACAGTGGGTGCTAACGTCCATTGTCAAGAGGGAAACAACCCAGACCGCCAGCTAAGGTCCCCAAGACATGGTTAAGTGGGAAACGAAGTGGGAAGGCATAGACAGCTAGGAGGTTGGCTTAGAAGCAGCCATCCTTTAAAGAAAGCGTAATAGCTCACTAGTCGAGTCGTCCTGCGCGGAAGATGTAACGGGGCTCAAACCATGCACCGAAGCTGCGGATATCCGTAAGGATATGGTAGGGGAGCGTTCTGTAGGTCTGTGAAGGTGTCTTGTAAAGGATGCTGGAGATATCAGAAGTGCGAATGCTGACATGAGTAGCGATAAAGGGAGTGAAAAGCTCCCTCGCCGAAAGCCCAAGGTTTCCTACGCAACGTTCATCGGCGTAGGGTGAGTCGGCCCCTAAGGCGAGGCAGAAATGCGTAGTCGATGGGAAACAGGTCAATATTCCTGTACCGATTCTAGATGCGATGTGGGGACGGAGAAGGTTAGGTCAGCCAACTGTTGGAATAGTTGGTTTAAGCGTGTAGGCGTGCCCCTTAGGCAAATCCGGGGGGCTAAGCTGAGGCGTGACGACGAGGTGCTACGGCACTGAAGTGATTGATACCCAGCTTCCAGGAAAAGCCACTAAGCTTCAGTCTAGATTCGACCGTACCGCAAACCGACACAGGTGGGCAGGATGAAAATTCTAAGGCGCTTGAGAGAACTCAGGAGAAGGAACTCGGCAAATTGACACCGTAACTTCGGGAGAAGGTGTGCCCCGGTAGGTTGTAGAGCTTCGCGCTCGAAGGCCGATGGGGTTGCAGTGAAATGGTGGCTGCGACTGTTTAATAAAAACACAGCACTCTGCAAACACGAAAGTGGACGTATAGGGTGTGACGCCTGCCCGGTGCTGGAAGATTAATTGATGGGGTGCAAGCCCTTGATCGAAGTCCCAGTAAACGGCGGCCGTAACTATAACGGTCCTAAGGTAGCGAAATTCCTTGTCGGGTAAGTTCCGACCTGCACGAATGGCGTAACGATGGCCACACTGTCTCCTCCTGAGACTCAGCGAAGTTGAAATGTTTGTGAAGATGCAATCTCCCCGCGGCAAGACGGAAAGACCCCATGAACCTTTACTGCAGCTTTGCATTGGACTTTGAACCGGTTTGTGTAGGATAGGTGGGAGACTGTGAAACCGGAACGCTAGTTTCGGTGGAGTCGTCCTTGAAATACCACCCTGATTTGTTTGAGGTTCTAACCTTGGTCAGTGAATCCTGACCGGGGACCGTGCATGGTAGGCAGTTTGACTGGGGCGGTCTCCTCCCAAAAGGTAACGGAGGAGTACGAAGGTACGCTTAGGGCGGTCGGACATCGCCCATAAAGTGCAATGGCAAAAGCGTGCTTGACTGCGAGACCCACAAGTCGAGCAGGTGCGAAAGCAGGTCATAGTGATCCGGTGGTTCTGTATGGAAGGGCCATCGCTCAACGGATAAAAGGTACTCTGGGGATAACAGGCTGATACCGCCCAAGAGTTCATATCGACGGCGGTGTTTGGCACCTCGATGTCGGCTCATCTCATCCTGGGGCTGTAGCCGGTCCCAAGGGTATGGCTGTTCGCCATTTAAAGAGGTACGTGAGCTGGGTTTAAAACGTCGTGAGACAGTTTGGTCCCTATCTGCCGTGGGCGCTGGAAATTTGAAGGGGGCTGCTCCTAGTACGAGAGGACCGGAGTGGACGAACCTCTGGTGTACCGGTTATGACGCCAGTCGTATCGCCGGGTAGCTATGTTCGGAAGAGATAAACGCTGAAAGCATCTAAGCGTGAAACTCGCCTTAAGATAAGATTTCCCGGAGTCTTGAACTCCCTGAAGGGTCGTCGAAGACCACGACGTTGATAGGTCAGGTGTGGAAGCGCAGTAATGCGTTAAGCTAACTGATACTAATTGCCCGTGCGGCTTGATCCTATAACCTTGTAAGCTGCAGCAACACTCATAACGCAGTCACAACAATCAACCTTCTCCCCCATTTTGCGTTCGGCGCGACTCAACCCGCGACGAACATACAAGTTACGCTTGGCGGCAATAGCCTTCTGGACCCACCCCTTCCCTTCCCGAACAGGACCGTGAAACAGATGAGCGCCAATGATAGTGAGCTTCCGCTCGCGAAAGTAGGTCACCGCCAGGCTTCCC
>DILW01000116.1 GCA_002425245.1 Betaproteobacteria bacterium UBA5582
GACCTGATCGTCCTCGACATCATGCTGCCCGGCATGGATGGCTACCAGCTCTGCCGCAGCCTGCGCGAAGCCGGCTGCCAGGTGCCGGTGATCATGCTCACTGCCCGCGACGCGCTCGATGATCGCCTGCAGGGTTTGCGCAGCGGTGCCGACGACTATCTGGTCAAGCCTTTCGCGCTGGCCGAACTCGATGCGCGCATCGAGGCGATCCTGCGCCGCACGCGTGGCGCCAGCCAGCGCCTGCAGGTTGCCGACCTGGTGCTCGATCTCGACACCTGGCGGGCCAGCCGCGCCGGCCAGCCGCTGCGCCTCAACCCGGCCTGCCTCAAGCTGCTCGAAACGCTGATGCGCAAGAGTCCCGGTGTCGTCCGCCGGGAAGCGCTGGAAACCGCGTTGTGGGGCGACGATCCGCCGGCCAGCGACAGCCTGCGCAGCCACCTGCACCTGCTGCGTCAGGCGGTGGACAAGCCCTTCCCGCGGCCGCTGCTGCATACCGTGCATGGCGTCGGCTATCGACTCGGGGAAGATGCCAATGGCTGACCGGCAACCGCTCGCCCGCCGCATCCTGCTTTCCTTCATGCTGTTGACGGCGCTGATCGCCGGCATCAACGCCTGGGCGATCATCGCCGTCGTTCATGTCGTGGAAGAAGACCTGATCGGCGACGAGATGCGCCAAGAGATGGAAATGGTCGAGACGGTCTACCTGACCGAGGGGCGGATTCCCGACCTCACCGGCGGCAGCGCGCTCTACGTGCCGACGCTGAAGCCGCAGCCATTGCCGGCGGCGCTCGCCGGGCTGCACCCGGGTTACCAGGAAGTGGTCGGCGAAAACGGCGCCTGGCATGTGCTGGAAACCAGCATCGACGGGCACCGCTTCATCCTCGCCCGCAACCAGGATACTTTCGAAGCGCGCGAGCAGATGCTGTACAAGGCGGTGGCTGGCGGTTTTCTGCTCGCCATCGCGCTGGCCTGGTTGATCGGCCGGCTGACCGTGCGTCGGGTGATCGACCCGGTGATCCGCCTGTCCAGGCAGGTGCGCGGACGTGACCAGATGGTGGCGCTGGCGCCCCCGCTGGCCACCGATTACAGCGACGACGAACTCGGTCAGCTGGCGCTGGCCTTCGATCTCGCCTTCAGCCAGTTGCGTGGGGCAGTCGAACGCGAGCGCCTGTTCACCAGCGACGTCAGCCACGAACTGCGCACGCCGTTGATGATCGTTGGTACTTCGGCCGAATTGCTGCTGCGCGGCGACCTGTCCGAACGCAGCCGCCGCCAGGTCGAGCGGATTGCACGGGCAGCAGGGGAAATGCAGGCGCTGATCGAGGTCTTCCTCGAACTGGCGCGTGCCCAGGGCGCCCAGTTGGCCCCCGGCGAAGGCGTCAGCCTGGCGGCGATGGCCGACGAACAGAGCCAGCTCTGGGCGGAGGAAATCGCCGCCCGCGGCCTCAGCTTTGTTTGCCGAAGCGAGGGCGAGTTGCCCGGGGTGTGGCACCCGACGCTGCTGCGCGTGGTGATGGGCAACCTGTTGCGCAACGCCGCGCATTACACGGAAACCGGTGAAATCCGCCTGATTCTTGCCGGCGACGGTTTTCGCGTCGAGGACACCGGGCCGGGCATTGCCCCGGCCGAGCGGGAGCAGCTGTTCCAGCCCTTCGTTCGTGGTCGCAGGGCGCGCGGTGAAGGGCTGGGGCTTGGCCTGTCGCTGGTTCGCCGGATCTGCGAGCAGCAGGGGTGGCAGATCGAGGCGCTCAACCTGGATGGTGGCGGCAGCTGCTTCGTCGTCCGTCTGCAAGCCTGATTTGACGCTTTTTTGACAGGCTTTTGACGACGGCTTGACGCCATGCCTCCTATCGTGGACGCCATCATCCATCCGTTGTGCGACCATGATTTCCTCTTCCCCGACCAGACTCGACTCAGGCAAGCGTCAAGCTGACCTCCAGCTTTCCGTTCCTGAAACCGCCGGCGTGTTGCGCCGTTATTTCGCGCTGCTCTATGTTGCGCTGTTCTGCATGGTGGCCCTGTTCTGGCCACAGGTGACGATCCGTGGCGCTGCTGCCTGGGGCTTTGCGCTGGCTGCCAGCGCTGCCTACGCCGGGCTTTATCTGGCGATTGCCGCCTTGCCCTGTCTGCTGCTTTCGCTGCTGCCTCGTCGCCTTGCCTTCCGTCGGCGACTGCTCGCCGGTGCGGCGGTGCTTGGCGGCAGTCTGGTGTTGCTGGCGATGTATGCCGACTACCGGCTATATGCGCTCTACCAGTATCACTTCAACGGTTTCGTGTGGAACCTGCTGACCACGCCGGGCGGTGTTGCTGCGCTCGGCGCGACCGCATCCACCGAGGTCACGGTGGCGATCCAGGTGAGCGCCATCGTCCTCGCCAACCTGGCGGTGATGTGGCTCCTGCATCGTTACCGTCAGCTCGGCTGGCAGTTTCCGGCGCGTCCAGCGGTAGTCGCGGGCGTTGCTCTCTGCGGTCTGCTGGCCACTGAGGAAGTGGTCTTTGCCTACAGCGTGCATACCGGTCAGGAAGACCTGCTGGCGGCGGCCGACGCGATTCCTTTCCACATGCGTACCAGCAGCAAGAACCTGTTCGAGAAGCTCGGTGTCGAGCGCCGCGCCCTGCAGTCCCTGCGCCTGGCCGGCGGCGAAGTGGTCTATCCCGGTGCCGCCATCGACAGCAGCCACCTGAAGCCGACCAACGTCATCGTCCTGGTCGCCGAATCCTTCCGCTGGGATCTGCTCGATCCGGAAATCACCCCCAACCTGTGGAAATTCTCGCAACGGGCGACCCGCTACGAGAACCACTACAGCGGCGGCAACCGCACCCGGATGGGCCTTTTCTCGCTGTTCTACGGGGTCTATGCGCCTTACTGGTACAGCTTCGAGAAGCAGCGCACGGCACCGGTCCTGATGAACGTGCTGCGCGAGCACAACTACCAGATTGCCGCCCACACCAGCCAGAGTTTCAATTACCCGGAGCTGCGGCACACCGTCTTTTCCGGCGTGCCGGAGGCCAACCTGCAGGAAATCAGCACCGGCCAGCCCTGGCAGCGCGACATCCGCAACATCGACGACCTGACCCGCAAAATCGACAAGCGCGATCCGCGCCGGCCTTTCTTCGGCTTCATGTTCTTCGAATCGACCCATGCGCCCTACGATTTTCCCGAGGACCAGGCCTTGCGCAGCGATTACCTGCGCGACATGAACTATATCGACCTCGACCTGCGCAACAACATCGGCGGCATCCACAACCGCTACATCAACGCCGCCCACCACATCGACGCCCAGGTCGGCCGCCTGCTCGAACGTCTCGAAAAGACCGGCATGCTTGAGCAGACGGTGCTGCTGTTCACCGGCGACCACGGCGAGGAATTCATGGAAAAGGGCCGTTGGGGCCACGGTCACGGCAACAGCTTCCCCGAGGAGCAGGTGCGGGTGCCGCTGGTGCTATGGCGACCGGGCGTGGCACCGGCGGTGGTCAAGCATCGCACCTCGCACCTGCAGGTGGCACCGACCCTGCTCGCGACCCTCGGCGTCGATCAGCCCTCGCGCAGCTACAGCTCGGCCGACCCGCTCGACCGCGAGCTGCCCTATTTCGTCTTCGGCGAGTACAACTACATGGGCGTCGATGACGGCCAGCACAAGATCACCTTCCCCTTCACCGGCAGCGACTATTTCCGCTACAGCGTCTTCGACGGGAACGATAACCCGGTGGAGCGCGGGGCACGTGACAGCATCGTCAGCAGCGCAACCCCGCTGCTCGACGAAGTGACCCGGGAAAGCCGCCGCTTCGTGCGCTGAGCGGCTTCAGCCAGCGAGCGGCATGTCCAGGTTCACGAGGAAGCCGCCGCTGGCAATGTTGCTGGCGGTGATCGTGCCGTCGATCGAATCCATTACCCGGCGGGCAATCGCCAGCCCCAGGCCGTGCCCGTTGCCGACTGCGTTGCGGGTGCGCCGGAAGGGCTCGAAGATGTAAGGCAGTTCGTCTTCCGGAACGCCCGGGCCGGGGTCGAAGACGCTGATCCGGCAGTGGTGCTCGTCGAGCCTGCGGCTGACTATGCGGATGGTGCCGCCGTCCGGCGTGTGCTTGAGCGCATTGCGCACGACGTTTTCGACGGCCCGGTGCAGCAGTTCCGGATTGGCGCGCAGCTGCAGGCCACGGCACTCCTCGAGATCGACGATCTGATGGCGCGCTGCCGCTTCCAGGCGGGCGTCTTCGATCAACCCGGAAATCAGCTCGTCCAGCTCGAACACCTCGATCTTGCCTTGTACGCCGGCTTCCAGGCGGGCCAGCGTGAGCAATTCGCCGACCAGCTGGTTCATCCGCTCGCCTTCGCGTTCGAGCCGGTTCATCGTTTCCTCGAAGCGTTCCGGTTCCTGGCGGGCCAGGCCGATTGCCGCATGCAGCCTGGCCAGCGGCGAGCGCAACTCGTGCGAGACATCGTGCAGGAGCCGCGTCTGCGCGTCGAGCAGACTGTGCAGGCGCTCGCTCATGCGGTCGAAATCGCGGCCGAGATCGGCCAGTTCGTCGCGCCGCCGGCCCATCGCCGGGCCGATGCGCAGGCTCAGATCACCGTCGCTGGCGGCGGCAAAGGCCTGCTTCAGGCGGCGCACCGGCCGCGCCACGTACCAGGCGATGCCGGCGGCCGAAGCGAGGCTGGCGAGGAGGCCGCTGGCGATGTGGAGCAGATCGGAAGAGGGGCGTGTGGGGGAAGAGGGGAGATTTCGGGGGGCGCCGGATCATTTAAAAAAAAAAAAAAAAAAAACAAAAACGAAAACAACGACACAACGTACAAGACAACAGACTGAGAATCATACTGGTGAACAGCAGCCGCACA
>DILW01000180.1 GCA_002425245.1 Betaproteobacteria bacterium UBA5582
CGGCCTCGGCCCGTTCCAGCGCCAGCGCGGCATCGCGCGGGTCAAGGCGGGCGATCACCGCGCCAGCGGCGACCCTCTCGCCGACAGCCACCGGCAACGCCTGAATGGTCGCTGCCACCTCGGCAGAAATACGCGCCTCGTTGCGCCCGATCACCGCCGCCGGTACGTTGCGCTCCGGATGCTGTGCCACGTCACCGAGCGTCGCCAGGGTCGGTGGCGGCGGCAAGGCAAGCGGCGGTGCAGGCGGCGGTGCCTCGTCAGCACAAGCGGCAAGCAGGAGTATGAAACCCAGGATGGCGGCAACAGGGAAAACTCTCATCTCAACTCCGCAAGACAGGCGCCGCTTTACTTGCGCCAGAAAGCCGGCGTCAATACGACCAACAAGGTGAATATTTCCAGACGGCCAAGCAACATCGCAAAAGTACACACCCAGGTCTGGAAGTCCCCTAGCACAGCATAGGTAGTGGCCGGTCCGACCAGGCCCAGACCGGGGCCGGTATTGTTCACGCTGGCCACCACGGCGCTGAAGGCAGTAACGATGTCGAGCCCGGTGAACGCCAGCAACAGGGTCATCGACACGATGCTGACCATATACACGAAGGCAAAGGCGAGCACGGCGAAGAGCACCGACTGCGGTGCCGTCGCTCCGCCCAGGCGTACGTTGTACACCACCGACGGATGCATCGCCCTGACCAGCTCGCGGTAAACCTGCTTGTACAACAACAGCGCACGCATCATCTTGATACCGCCGCCAGTAGACCCCGCACTGGTCGAAAAGCTGCACAGGAATAACATCCACAGGCCGACGAACATTGGCCACTGGCCATAATCCACAGTCGAATAACCTGTCGTCGTAGCCACCGAAATGACGTTGAACAGGGCGTAACGGAACGCCGTATCCATGTCGTGGAAGCTGCCTTCCTTCCACAGGTAATTGGCGAGCACGAAAACACTCACCAGCAATACGCCGAGATACCAGCCCGCTTCGGGGTCACGGCCATAAACGAACACCGAGCGCCCGCTCAGGGCCAGGAAATGGGTGGCGTAGTTGATCCCGGAAAAGAGCATGAAGACGACACAGATCCACTCGATGGCCGGCGAGTTGAAATGGCCGAGGCTGGCATCGTAGGTGGAGAAACCGCCGAGCGAGACGGTCGAGAAGCTATGGCAGATGGCGTCGAACCAGCTCATCCCCGCCCAGCGGTAAGCGCCGGCGCAAAGAACGGTGATGGCCACGTAGATCAGCCACAAGCCCTTGGCCGTTTCGGTCACCCGCGGCGTCATCCGGTTGTCCTTCATCGGCCCGGGGATCTCGGCCTGCAGCATCTGCCGGCCACCGATGCCGAGCATGGGCAGAATGGCGACGACGAGCACGATCAGGCCCATGCCGCCCAGCCACTGCATCAGGTGACGCCATAAATTGATCGACACTGGCAATTTTTCCAGGCCGGACATCAGGGTCGCCCCGGTGGCAGTCAATCCCGATACGGCCTCGAAATAGGCATCGGTGTGCGACATTTCGAGGTGAATCATGAACGGCAGCGCCGCGAAGGCCGGCAAGACCGTCCACACCAGGACGACCAGCAGGAAGCCGTCGCGTACGTTGAGATCGCGCTGGGTGTTCCGGTAGCGATACCAGAGGAAGGTGCCGCACAACATGGTCAGCAGGAAGACCTCGTCGTAGGCCCGCTGGGCGCCGTCGTCGCTGAGGTGCGAGACGGTGAGCGGAATCAGCATGGCCAGACCGAACAGCATCAGGATCATGCCGAGGGCACGATGGACGGGAGCAAAACGGGTCACCGGCGCGCCTCAGACAAAATGGAAACCGACCTGGAACAGCTTTTCCACCTTCTTCACCAGCTTCTTGCGGGTGCAGAAGATGATCACATGGTCGTCGGCTTCGATTACCGTATCGTGATGCGCGATGACCACTTCGCCGTAACGGGTGATCGCCGTCCAGTCGTCGGTCTGACCAACGACGATGGGTTCCTCGAAATTGCGCACCAGGGCGGCGACGGTGACACCCTTGGGCCATTGCACCTCGTCGATACGCCGACCAACCACCTTGGAGGTGTTGCGGTCGCCGTGGGCGACGATCTCCAGCGCTTCGGCGGCACCCCGGCGCAGGGAGTGAACCTCGGCGACATCGCCCTGACGGACGTAGGCAAGCAAGGTACCGATCGATACCTGGGCCGGCGAAATACCGATGTCGATCGGCCCGCCCTCGATCATTTCGGCGTAGGCGCGACGGTTGACCAGGGCGACCACGCGCCGGCAGCCCAGGCGCTTGGCCAGGCTCCCAGCCATGATGTTGTCTTCGTCGTCGTTGGTCATCGCCAGGAACAGGTCCATCTCCGCGATGTTTTCCTGCTCCAGCAGCTCTTCGTCGGTGGCATCGCCGCACAGCACCAGGGTGTCGTTCAGCTCGTTGGCCAGCAGTTCGGCACGCGGGCGCCGTCCTTCGATCAGCTTGACCTCGTAGCGATCTTCCAGCGACTTGGCCAGGCGCAGGCCGATATTGCCGCCACCGGCAATCATGATCCGCTCCACCCGACTGGTCTGGCGCCGCAACTGGTTGAGCACCGGATGGATGTTTTCCGTCGCGGCCAGCAGGAAAACCTCGTCGCCCGCCTTGACCACGGTGTCGCCCTCGGGAAAGACCGGCTGGTTGTCGCGGAAGATGGCGGCGATACGCGCGTCGATCTCCGGCGGCAGGTGGTCGCGCATGGTCTTGATCTGCTTACCCACCAGCAGGCCGCCTTCGTAGGCACGAACCGCCACCAGACAGACACGGCCGCGGGCGAAATTCAGCACCTGCAGGGCACGGGGAAATTCGATCAGGCGACGGATGTAATCGGTAATCACCTGTTCCGGACAGAGCGCAAAATCGACGGCAAAGTTGTCGGTCGCCAGCAGCGATTCGTCTTCGAGGAAGTCCCGCGAGCGCAGGCGGGCGATGCGGGTCGGGATGTTGAACACCGAGTGCGCCAGCTTGCAGGCAACCAGGTTGGCCTGATCGCTCTGGGTCACCGCAATCACCATATCGGCGTCCTCGCTGCCGGCACTGCGCAGCACCGAAGGCGTCGCCGCATCACCAACGACGGTACGCAAGTCGAGGCGATCCTGCAGCTGCGACAGCCGCACCGGGTCCTGATCGACGATGGTGATGTCGTTTTCCTCGGAAACCAGGCCTTCAGCCACGCTGGCGCCAACCTGGCCGGCACCGAGAATGATGATCTTCATGCCTACTCCTCGCCGCGCTTGCCCAGACGGATGTCGAGTTGCTTGAGCTTGCGGTAGAGGTGGGTCCGTTCCAGTCCGGAACGCTCGGCCAGACGCGTCATGTTGCCGCCTTCCTGGCGCAGGTGATGCTCGAAGTACAGTTTCTCGAAAGCATCGCGGGCTTCGCGCAAGGGCTGTTCGAAAAGCGGCAGGAAGGACGGAGCCGGCGCCGCCTCATCAATCTCTTGCGGCATCACCCGGGCCACGTCGTCGGCGTTGATTTCTTCATCCAGCGCCGTCAGGGCGAGATTGCGCACCAGTCCATAGAGGGTGTTCCAGCCTGTCTCCTGGTGGCGTTTCCAGGGCAAGGTGCGCAAGGCATTGAGCGCAGCGGTCGAGAAACGACGCGGCGGCACTTCGCTGCGCTCGACGAAGTTGTTCAGCAGCAGCGCGGCGATCTCCGGCAGATCGTCCTCGTGACCGGCCAGTGTCGGCAAGGCCACCCAGATTTCTCCAAGGCGGGCCAGCAGCTTGCTGTCCCAGCCCTGCCCGGACAGGGCCGAAAGCGGCGTCGCGCAGCTCACTACCAGTTGCAGGTTGAGCTTTTCGGCGCGATCCAGCGCAAACGCCAGATTCATCTGCTGCATCTTGCCGAGTACCCCCAGGTCAGGCACGAACAAGATGCCGCCGCCGGTCTTTTCCAGAGTCTCCTGGGTCAGCGCACTGCTTACCGTAGACAGATCGAGCCAGGGCGCACGCGGCGCCAGCAAAGTGCGCGCGGCAATCTCGCCCATGCCACCGGTGGCGCCCTTGATCAGCACCACCACGGCCTTGGCCGCCGCCTGTTCCAGACGACGCCGGAACTCACGGACGAAGGACAGACGGGCAAAGGCTTCCAGGGTCAGCGGCGGCCGCTGCGGCGGCGTGTCGTGCTTGAGCGCCTTCTGCACGGTGGCCAGGAGTTTCTGCAGGCCAATCGGCTTTTCCAGGAAATCGAAGGCACCGAAACGGGTGGCCTCGACTGCCGTATCGATGGTCCCATGACCGGACATCATCACCACCGGCATGTTCAGATGCCCCCCGGCATGCCATTCCTTGAGCAGCGAGATGCCATCGGTGTCGGGCATCCAGATGTCGAGCAGGACCAGATCCGGTCGCAGTTCGCCGCGGATCCGGCGGGCGGCCGCGGCATTTTCGGCGAGGCGCACATCGTAGCCCTCGTCGCGCAGAATTTCGGAAAGCAGTTCGCGGATGCCGACTTCGTCATCAACGACCAGAATGATTGCCATGCTTGGCCTCCTTGTTCCGGACCAGAGGCAGGCGGATATCGATTTCCGCCCCCCCGGCCGGGGCATTGCTGATTTCTATACTACCCTGATGCTCATCGACAATCTTCTTGACGATGGGCAATCCCAGCCCTGTTCCCCGGGCCTTGGTGGTGACATACGGTTCGAAAATGCGTGGCAGCAGTTCGACCGGGAAACCCGGCCCGTTGTCGGTGATGCGCAGCCGGGCACAACGTCCGGCCAGTTCGGTGAATACCTCGATCCGCCCGTCGTCACGCCCTTCCAGCGCGTCCTCGGCATTGCGCAGCAGGTTGTGAATGATCTGGCGCAGTTGCGTGGCATCGCCCTGGACCGGCGGCAGGCCCCGCTCCAGGTGCACCGAAAACTCGACGGCCGAGCTCTCGTACAAGCCAAGCACCTCTCCGAGCAGACCGTTGAGGTCGAGCGGCGCCACGGTCGGCGCCGGCATCCGCGCGTAGTCGCGAAAATCGTCGACCATGCGCTTCATCGCCTGAACCTGGCCGATGATGGTTTGCGTACCGCGCTCCAGCATCTCGGCATCGGCTTCACTCAGGCGGCTGGACAATTTGTGCTGGAGACGTTCGGCCGACAGCTGGATCGGCGTCAGCGGGTTCTTGATCTCGTGCGCCAGACGTCGTGCCACTTCACCCCAGGCGGCGCTACGCTGGGCCGCGATCAGACCGGTGACATCGTCGAACACCACCACGTCGCCCCCGCCACTGGCTTCGGGCAGCCGCGAAGCGCGAAACAGCAGCATCTGCGGCATGCCGTTCGGCCGTTCGAGTTCCAGCTGTGCCTGCCACTCGGGCTCGCCGGAGGCAGAAAATTTGTGGCGGACGAAATCGCCGATTGCCCGCTGGCGCGGCCAGTTTTCCGGAGGCAGGCCGATCAGGCCGGAAAAATCGTCTTCGAGGATGGTCAGGGCCCCCTCATTGACCGTGCGCAGGCGGAACTCGCGGTCGAACACCAGCACCCCGGCCGACAGGTTGGCCAGGATCGATTCCAGGTAGGCGCGCGCCGACTCCAGTTCGCTGCGGTGGCGGTCGGTTTCGCGTCGGGCATCGTCGAGTTGCCGGGTCATGCGGTTGAACGACTGGGTGAGCACCCCCAGTTCGTCGCCGCTGTACACCGCCTGACGCTGTGAGAAGTCACCCTGGGCCACCGCCTGCGTGCCTTCAGCCAGGATGTACAGAGGCGCCACCAGCCGGCGGGCCATCCAGTAAGCCAGGGCAAAGGCGCTGAACAAGGCGACCAGCACAGTCAGGGTCAGGGTCAGCGCATAGATGCGGGTCAAGCCCTGGCGGGCGAGCTGCAACTCCTGATAATCACGATAAACCGCCTGCACCGCCTCGGCATCGAGCGCCAGGTTGGCCGGTACTACCGCCGTCAGCTGCAGGATGCGTGGTTCCTCGAACATCTCGCGCGGCGAGACCGGCAGCATGACGCGCAGGAACATCTCCTCCGCCTCGCCTTCGACTCCGCTCAAGCCCTGCGGCCCGCGCGCCTGCTTGAGCTGAGCCTGGCTCGGCAGCACCGGCAGCATGACCAGATCGCCGGTGGCACTGGCCAGCAGGTTGCCGTTGACCGAGAACAATGCCGCCGTCTCCACGCCCTTGTCCTCACGCAGGCGAAACAGCGCCGAGCGCCGGGACGGATCGGGAATCACCGACAACTCGTCGGCAATGTCGCGGGCCTTGACGTTGAGGTCGGCAAGCAGCGAATCGAGTGCCGATCGGCCGAGATGCAAGCCCGATTCCAGCGCCTTTTCGACACGCACGTCGAACCAGCTTTCGATCGAGCGGGTCATGAACTGAACCGACACACCATAGACCAGCGCCCCGGGCAGGACAGCGATCACACCGAACATCAGCATCAGGCGCAGCTTGAGGCGAGCACCGAAGACCTGAGCCTTGTAATCGCGCCACAAACTGCGCAACTGCCAGCCGACCAAAGCCACCATGCCGAGTGCCAGAACGACGTTGAGGCCGATCAGCAACGGGTAATTGCGCGAAAAGACAACGGTGTCGGCCGCTGTCGCCATCAGCAACAGGAACCACAGAATGCCGCCGATGGCAGCGGCAAAAGCACCGACGGCAGCGACGACCCGCTTCACTTACCCTCCGTTGTCGTTGGCAGCGTCACCGGCCACCTCAGCCAGTTACCGCTGAGATTCCAGTCCTTGTTGCCGAGCGCGTCAATCTGGAACGGCCGCGGCAACTGCCGGACATCGAGCTGCAGGCGCAGTGCGGCCTGGTAGGAGGCACCAGGGGTCAACCGTGGATCATCGCGGGCGATGACCAGCCAGTTGCGCATGCGGCGCAGCACCGCCAGCGCATCGCCAAGGGACTCGAAGGACTGATGCAGGCCGCCACCGGTGCTCAGGCGGTATTGACGGGTCAGTGCGTGATACGAGAGCCGGTAGCTGAGACTGCGGCTGAGCAGCTTGTCGTCAAGCCAGTACCAGCGTTCGCGGGTCAATTCGAATTCGGCCACGAAGTGCAGCACGACCCCGCGATTGACCGCCTCTTCCAGACGCGGACTGAGGTCGAAATAGAAATCAGCCGACAGCACCTGCCCCTCTTCGGTCGATGTCAGCGCCGGATTGAGCGCCTCGATTTCCGCCGCCCAGACCAGCGCCGGCAGCAGAAGCAAGAGCAGCGCCCCCCGGCGCAAGCGCTCAACCGCGCTTTTCAAGAAGGCAGTAATAGAAGCCATCACGCTCCGCATCGGGAAGAAGTTGTTCCTCGTGAGCCAAGCCAGCTGCCGCCTGACGGCCGAGAAAACGCCTGATCTGCTCGCCATTCTCGGGGGGAAACACCGAACAGGTGGCATACAGGAGTTTACCGCCGGGCCGCAGCACCTGCCACAGCGCATCCAGTATCCGCGCCTGGGTAGCAGCAAAGCTGGCCACGTCTTCCGGGCGGCGCAACCACTTGGCGTCGGGATTGCGACGCACCACGCCGCTCGCCGTACACGGCACGTCGGCCAGCACGGCATCGAAAGGCTGGCCGTCCCACCAATCGCCGAGGCGTACGCAATCGGCCGCCTGGACGCGGGCAGACAGGTGCAGGCGCCCCAGCCCCTCCTCCACCCGCCGGCAACGCGCCGGCTTGAGATCGAGCGCCAGCAAGTCGAGCTCGGCCCGCTCAAGCAGATGGGCGGTCTTGCCACCGGGTGCCGCGCAGGCATCGAGTACGCGCTCGCCATCACGCGGCGCCAGAATCTCTGCTGCACGCTGGGCACCGGGGTCCTGCACCGAAACCAGGCCGTCGAAAAACCCCGGCAGCCGGTCAACAGGCTGCGGCGCGGCCAGCGCCAGGCCATCTTCGCCGACCGGGTGGGCGGCGATATCGATCGCCGTCAGTCGCTTCAGGTAGTCGGCACGGGAAATCCGGCGCCGATTGACGCGCAAGGCCATCGGCGGCGGCTGGTTGCCGGCGGCGACGATGCGCTGCCAGTCGTTCGGCCAGGCATTCCGCAACAGTTCGAGCCACCATCCGGGATGCTGGGCACTGGCTACCGGATCTGCCGCCACCGCGGCCAGCAGCGCTTCCCGTTGCCGCAGGAAATTGCGCAGAACGGCATTGACCAGTGCCCGAAACTTGCCATGCAGCATCTGCCCGGCAGCCGACACCGCCTGATCGACCACGGTATGCACGGCATCCGGGCGGGTTTCCAGGCGATACAGGGCAACCAGCAGCAAGGCACGGATTTCCTCAACCGCCAGCGGCCGCTCCAGCAGCCGGGCGAGGAAGAAATCACCTCGCCCGCAAGCCCGCAAGCTACCGTACACAAGGTCCTGGACAGCGGGTCGGGCCAACGGATCGACCCGGCCGAGCAGATTGTCGGCCAGGCTCTGCCCGGCGAACACCGCGGCGTTGATACGGGCTGCTTCGCGCAAGGCGTAAGCGAGTGAATTGAAAGGCAGTCGCGACATAGGCGCAGATTATCGCACGGGGCATAATCCAGACATGCGCCCTTTGTTGCTCCTTTGCGTCCTCCTGCTCTCCTGCCCCGACGCTCGTGCCTGGAATGCCGCCGGTCACCGTCTGTCCATCCTGATCGCCTGGCAGCAGATGAGCACGGAAACCCGGGCATTCGTCGGCCGGGCGCTGGCCTCCCATCCGGATCACGGCCGTTGGCGAGAGAAGGCCGGCGGCGACGAGGCGGTGCTGATTTTTGCCGAGGCCAGCACCTGGCCGGACGCGATCCGCAATGATCCACGCTTCTCCGCAGAACCCGGCGCCAGCGAATTGCTGCCCGGCTTCCCCGACATGGGCCGGCACAGCGACTGGCACTACGTCGATTTCGACCGTCAGGGCAAACGAGTACGCGGACAGCTCGACCGGAAAATCGGCGAGCTCAGCGCCATTCTGCGGGATAGCCAGCAGCTTCCCGAAATTGCCTGGGCCCTGCCTTGGCTCGCCCACCTGGTCGCCGACCTGCATCAACCCTTTCATGTTGGCCATGAGGACGATCACGGCGGCAACACGGTACTGGTCGAAGATCCGGCCGATGCTCGCCGCCCCTTCGTCAAACTGCACGCCTGGTGGGATGATCTGTCCGGGCCGAGCGGGCTGCGTGGCAAGCGACTGCATCGCCGGGCCGGGGAAATGCTTCTCCGCCAGCCACCCCCGGCGAAAGGCGGGACCACTCTCTGGCTCGCAGAGAGCCGGCAATTGCTCGCGCAGGCCTATCCGGCGAGCACTGGCAGCGTCAGCCGGGTGATCGACGCCGATTACCGGCAGTGGGCGCAGCGCACTGCCGAACGGCGAATTGTCGAAGCCGGCTACCGGCTTGGCCGTCTGCTTGAGGAAATTCAGCGACAGCGCGTTTCACGTGGAACGCCGGACGGAATCACGCCTTCACGGTAAACCGGTCACCCGGCTGGACCGGATGCCCGGCCAGAAACTGCTGGACCGGCAGGCGCTTGCCTCCGGCTTTCTGCAACTCGCCGATGGCCAGCGCCCCCTCGCCACAAGCGACGACCACCGCCTGGCGATCGACGGCCAGGACAGTCCCGGGAGCGCCGACACCGGCCACCGGGCGAGCCGTCCACAGCTTGACGGTTTGCCCGGCAAACTGCGCCTGGGCACCGGGGAAGGGATTGAAGGCGCGGACGTGGCGATCAAGCTCGGCGGCGCTGCGCGTCCAATCGACCAGGGCTTCCGACTTCTCGATCTTGTGCGCGTAGGTGACACCGGCTGCGGGCTGGGCTTCAGCCGGCAGGGGCAAGCGGGCGATTGCCTCGACGATGAGCCGGGCACCACAGGCGGCAAGCTTGTCGTGCAAGGTCGCCGCGCTGTCGTCATCGGCAATCGGCAAGGCTTCACGCAGGAGCACCGGACCGGTGTCCAGACCGGCTTCCATCTGCATGATGCAGACGCCGGTCTCGCGATCGCCGGCCAGCAAGGCCCGCTGGATTGGCGCCGCACCGCGCCAGCGCGGCAGCAGCGAGGCGTGGATGTTCAGGCAACCCGCGCGCGGCAGGTCGAGCACCGCCTGCGGCAGGATCAGCCCATAGGCGGCCACCACCATGATCTCGGCGCCAAGCGCAGCGATCTTCGCCTGCGCCTCGGGGTCCTTCAGGCTCAGCGGCTGAAACACCTCGATCCCGTGCGCCAGCGCCACCCGCTTGACCGCCGACGGTTGTAGCGCCATACCGCGACCAGCCGGACGGTCCGGCTGGGTGAGCACCAGCGCCACCTCATGTCCGGCGGCGACGATCGCTCCCAGCGCCAGCGCGGCAAATTCCGGGGTTCCCGCAAAAATCAACCTCATGCGGTGACCCGCGCCTGCTTGGCCAGCTTGCTGCGGATGCGCATCTGTTTGAGTTGTGAGAGATGATCGACGAAGACCTTGCCGTTCAGGTGATCGATTTCGTGCTGGATGCAGACGGCGAGCAGGCCTTCGGCTTGGAGCTCCTGTGGCTTGCCGTCGAGGTCGAGGTAGCGCACGGTAACCCGTTCGGCCCGCTCGACCTTGTCATAGATACCGGGGACCGACAGGCAGCCCTCCTCGCCGACGGTCAGACCGGCCTGGTCGACCAGCTCGGGATTGACGAAGACACGCAAGGCATTCTT
Organism: Betaproteobacteria bacterium UBA5582; assembly: GCA_002425245.1. Classification (GTDB taxonomy): domain Bacteria; phylum Pseudomonadota; class Gammaproteobacteria; order Burkholderiales; family Rhodocyclaceae; genus Azonexus. The sequence goes on from DILW01000180.1 coordinate 10,613, forward strand.
TTCCTCGGAAACGTCGATCACCACCACCCGCTTGTGTACATCGACCTGAGTGGCAGCCAGGCCGATGCCGGGCGCCTCGTACATGGTCTCGGCCATGTCGGCGGCAAGGCGGCGAATGCTGTCGTCAATTTTTGTGACCGGCGCAGCACGCTTTTGCAAACGCGGATCGGGAAAGCGCAATATGGGTAATAGGGACATGGCAAATAGGGAATAAAAGCTTGCTTGCTTAGATGATTACATGCAGAATCTAAAGCAATTCCAGAGATATGAACGCGAATTGCAGACGCCGGTAGGACATCACAAGCTGCTGCGCGTTCCACCGGTACGTAAGGGGTTACCCATGGTTCGCATTATATCCGCGCTCATCCTGGCCGCGACAGCCGCATGCGTTTCGGCAGCCGAGCCGTTGGAGCTCGTCGGCAATCCACCGGACCGGCACGTTGTCGTCAAGGGCGACACCCTGTGGGGCATTTCCGGGAAGTTCCTGAAAAAACCCTGGCGCTGGCCGGAAATCTGGCGCATGAACAAGGATCAGATCAAGAACCCGCATCTGATCTATCCAGGCGACATCGTCTGGCTTGACATGTCTGATGGCAGCCCCCGACTGCGCCTGGGCAAGCCGGTCAACAGCCGGGCCCAGCCGCAGGTCTACGCCACCCCGGTCGATCAGGTCATTCCCAGCATCCCGCCCAACGTCATCGAACCCTTCATCTCCCAGCCGCTGATCGTTGAAGCCGGCATCGAGAAGACTTCGGCACGCATCGTCGCCACTCAGGAAGAGCGCATCGTGCTCGGCAGCGGTGACACGGCGTACGCCAGCGGCATCCCCGACGCCAGCGTCGAGCGCTGGCACGTTTTCCGCCCCGGTCAGCCGCTGAAGGACCCTGAAACTGGTGAAATCCTTGCCCACGAAGCCTTTTTCCTCGGCAGCGCCCGCCTGACGCGCCCCGGCGAACCGGCCACCCTGCGCATCACCCAGGCCAAGGAAGAAATCAACCGTGGCGACTGGCTGCAGGCAGCGCCGCCGCCGAACATCATCAGCTATGTGCCGCGCCCACCGGAAACCAAGGTCGACGCCCGTATCATGACCATTTACGGTGGTGTCAGCGAAGGCGGCGCCAATTCGGTGGTGACGATCAACAAGGGAAGCAACGACGGTATCGAGGTTGGCCATGTGCTTGCCTTCTACCGCAAGCGGGTTGCCCTGCATCTGGACGACGACGTCAAGCGTCAATCGATCACCATCCCCGACGAGCGCTATGCCCTGGCTTTCGTGTTCCGCACCTTTGACCGCGTTTCCTACGCACTGGTTATCGACGCATCCAAATCAGTGATCATCGGAGACGCCGTAGGCAATCCGTGACCTCCCCCCAGGGTCTGGCAGCCTGGCTGCATCTGACCCTGGCGCCGGGTATCGGCGGCGAAACCCAGCGCCGTTTGCTGGCTGCCTTCGGGCCACCCGAAAACATCTTTGCCGCCGGCCGCTCAGCCGTACGCAGCGTGGTCGGCAACAAGGCCGACCTGCTGCTGGACTTCGCTCCCGGCGAGCGCATCGAACAGGCGCTGACCTGGGCCGAGCAAGCCAACCAGCACATCCTGACCCTGGCTGATGCAGCTTATCCGCAGCGGCTCCTGGAAATCCCCGACCCACCCAGCCTCATCTACCTGCGCGGCAACCCGGCGCTCCTGCAAGCGCCGGCCATCGGCGTCGTTGGCAGCCGCAACGCCACCCCGCAGGGCTTGCGCAACGCCGAGCAGTTTTCCCGGGCCCTGGCCGGGCAGGGCTGGTGTATCGTCAGCGGCCTGGCCTTGGGCATCGATGCCGCCGCCCATCGCGGTGCTCTGGCTGCCGGTGGTGACACGATCGCGGTGATTGGCACCGGCGCCGACCGCATCTACCCGGCCAGCAACCGCGAGCTAGCCCAGGCCATCAGCGAACGCGGCGCCATCCTCTCCGAATTTCCCCTGGGCACCCCGGCTGTGGCGGCCAACTTTCCGCGGCGCAACCGGCTTATCGCCGGCCTGGCGCGCGGCGTCCTGGTCGTTGAAGCCGCCACCGGCAGCGGCTCACTGATCACTGCCAGACTGGCTGGCGAACAGGGACGCGAGGTATTCGCCATCCCCGGATCGATCCACTCTCCGCTGGCCCGGGGTTGCCATCAGTTGATCCGCCAGGGGGCAAAACTGGTGGAGACCGCCGCTGACATTCTCGAAGAACTGGCCATCCCGGCACCGCCGATGGGTCTGGCGCCGGTCGAAGAAGGCGCACACCCGGTACTCGCCGCGCTCGGCCACGATCCCTGCGGACTCGACGATCTGGTTGAGCGCTGCGGACTGAGCGCCGACAAACTGCTGACCGAACTGCTCGGCCTCGAACTCGGCGGACGAGTCGCTGTCCTTCCCGGCAATCGCTACCAGCGGATTGACTGATCCGGCGCTGAATCGTAACCGCCCTTGCCAATCCGTCCGGCGCCCACTTATCATGCCCGGCACCTGACAGGCAGACCCCATGAGCAAAAAACTGATCATCGCCGAGAAACCCTCCGTCGCCAGCGACATCGCCAAGGCGCTCGGTGGTTTCACCAAGCACGACGAATACTTCGAAAACGACGAATACGTCGTCTCGTCGGCCGTCGGCCATCTGCTCGAACTGGCCTGTCCCGAGGAATTCGAGGTCAAGCGCGGCAAGTGGTCCTTTGCCCACCTGCCGGTGATCCCGCCGCATTTCGCGCTGAATCCGATCGAGAAAAGCGCACCGCGCCTGCGCGTCCTCAACAAGCTGATCAAGCGCAAGGACGTCAGCGCCCTGATCAACGCCTGTGACGCGGGACGCGAGGGCGAGTTGATCTTCAATTACATCGTCCAGCACGCCAAGGCCGGCAAGCCGGTGCAACGCCTGTGGCTGCAGTCGATGACGCCGCAGGCGATCCGCGATGGCTTCGCCCGGCTGCGCCCGGGCAGCGAAATGCAAGGCCTGGCCGACGCCGCCGTCTGCCGTTCCGAATCCGACTGGCTGGTCGGCATCAACGGCACCCGGGCGATGACCGCCTTCAACTCGAAGACTGGCGGCTTCCACCTAACCACGGTCGGCCGCGTGCAGACGCCGACGCTGGCGATCGTCGTCGAGCGCGAGCGCAAGATCCGCGACTTCGTACCGCGCGATTACTGGGAAGTCGAAGCCGAATTCGCTGCCAAGGCCGGCAACTACACCGGCAAATGGTTCGACGAGGGCTTCAAGGGCAAACAGGACGACGAGCACGCCCGTGCCGACCGCCTGTGGGAGGTCGCCCGCGCCGAGGCGATCAAGGCGGCCACCTCGGGCAAGCCCGGCGTCGTCAGCGAGGAAGCCAAACCGGAAACCCGCCTGTCGCCGCTGCTGTTCGACCTGACCAGCCTGCAGCGCGAGGCCAATAGCCGCTTCGGCTTCTCGGCCAAGACCACGCTCGGCCTGGCCCAGGCACTCTACGAAAAGCACAAGGTGCTGACCTACCCGCGGACCGACTCGCGCTGCCTGCCCGAGGACTACCTGGCCACGGTCAAGGAAACGATGCGCGTGCTCACCGGCGAAGGCGCCGGCAAGGGTCACGACGAAGTCCTGCTCGCCCGCTACGCACCGTTCGCGCACCAGGTCCTGGCGCGCAACTGGGTGTTGCCGAACAAGCGCATCTTCAACAACGCGAAGGTGAGCGATCACTTCGCCATCATCCCCACGCCGCAGGCGCCGAAGAACCTCAACGAAGCCGAGCAGAAACTGTACGACTTCGTCGTCCGCCGCTTCCTGTCGGTGTTCTTCCCGGCCGCCGAATATCTGGTCACCACCCGCATCACCCGGGTCGAAGGCCATCCATTCAAGACCGAAGGCAAGGTCCTGGTCAATCCGGGCTGGCTTGCCGTCCATGGCAAGGAAGGCCAGACCGGTGACGAAGGCAACCTGGTGGCAGTCGACAAGGACGAAAAGGTCAAGACCGAGGAAGTCACGGTCAAGGCCAGCGCCACCAAGCCGCCACCGCGCTATTCGGAAGCCACCCTGCTGTCGGCCATGGAAGGCGCCGGCAAGATGGTCGACGACGAGGAACTGAAGGCGGCAATGGCTGGCCGCGGCCTCGGCACGCCGGCAACGCGCGCCCAGATCATCGAAAACCTGATCGGCGAACAGTACATGCTGCGCGAAGGCCGCGAACTGATCCCGACGGCCAAGGCCTTCAACCTGATGACGCTGTTGAACGGCCTCGGCATCGAGGAACTGACCCAGCCGGAACTGACCGGCGACTGGGAATGGAAGCTCGGCCGCATCGAGAAGGGCGAATTCACGCGCGACGAATTCATGCGCGAGATCGCCGAAATGACCCGCCACATCGTCGAGCGCGCCAAGACCTACGACAGCGACACGATTCCCGGCGATTTCGGCATCCTCAGCGCCCCCTGCCCGAAGTGCGGCGGCCTGATCCGCGAAACCTACAAGAAATTCCAGTGCAGCGACTGCGACTATTCGCTGTGGAAGATGGTCGCCGGCCGCCAGTACGAACCGGCCGAAATCGAGACGCTGCTGACCGAACGCCAGGTTGGCCCGCTGACCGGTTTCCGCAACAAGATGGGCCGCAGTTTCGCTGCTGCCATCAAACTCAACGCCGATCATCTGCCCGAATTCGACTTCGGTCAGGACAAGGCCGACGAGGCCAATGCCGAACCGGTTGATTTCTCCGCCCAGGAAAGCCTGGGCAAGTGCCCGAAGTGTGCTGCCAGGGTCTACGACCATGGCAGCTCCTACGTCTGCGAGAAATCGGTCGGTCCGGACAAGACCTGCGATTTCCGCTCGGGCAAGATCATCCTGCAGCAGCCGGTCGACGCCGCCCAGATGCAGAAGATGCTGGCGACCGGCAAGACCGACCTGTTGAAAGAGTTCGTCTCCAACCGGACCAAGCGCAAATTCTCGGCCTATCTGGTGGTCGCCGAAGGCAAGGTCGGATTCGAGTTCGAGAAGAAAGCACCCGCAGCCAAGAAACCCGCCGCGAAAAAGAAGACGGAAGCCTGAGCGCTCAGCCCGTCGACCGCCCCCGGCGCAGGCAATCGAGCACCGTTTCGTAGAGCAGTACAGGATCGACCGGCTTGGCGATGAAGTCGGCCATCCCGGCCGCCCGGCAACGTGCCTGATCCTCGGCAAAGGCGTTGGCGGTCATGGCCACCACCGGGGTGGTAAATCCCGGCAGCGCGCGCATTCTGGTGACCGCATCAAAGCCGTTGAGCCGCGGCATCTGCAGATCCATCAGGATCAGGTCAAACGGCCGGGAAGCAGCGGCCAGTTTGGCAAGCGCGACCTCCCCGTCCTCCGCCTCCTCCACCATCAACCCGGCCAGCTTGAGCAATTCGGCGGCAACCTGCAGGTTGACCGGATCGTCCTCGACGACCAGCACCCGAGCACCGGGAAATTCGCTGTGCAACAATTGGTCAGGCCGTAACGGACGCACCTCCACGACTGGCAGGGGGGCAGGTGCGCCTCGGGCAAGGCGGGCGGTGAACCAGAAGCAACTGCCCTGCCCGACCCGGCTCTCGACGCCGGCATCCCCACCCATCATCCGCGCCAGGCGGCGGGTGATGGCCAGCCCCAGACCCGTACCCCCAAAGCGTCGGGCCGTTGATGTGTCGGCCTGCTGGAACGGCAAGAACAGCTGGTCAACAATTGCCGGGTCCACACCGATCCCGGTATCGGCGACCGAGAAGCGCAAGCTCGCCGACTGCGCATCGACCTGTTCGCAGTCGATGCGCAGATCGACCCGACCATGTTCGGTGAATTTGACGGCATTGCCGGCCAGGTTGAGGAAAGCCTGCACCAGGCGGCCGGCATCGCCAAACAGGCCTGAGGGCATTTCGCCAAGCTGGTGACCAAGCTGCAGGCCTTTAGCCGAGGCCTGCACGGCAAGCATGGAAACGATGTTGTCCATGATGGTCGCCGGATCGAGCGGCCGGGATTCGAGCTGGAGCTTGCCGGCATCGATCTTCGAGTAGTCGAGCAGGTCGTTGATGATGGCAAGGAGGTGATGGGCGGCCTCATCGATCTTGCTGAGGCGCTCGAGCAGAGGCGGATCCTCGATCCGGCGACGCAGGACATAGGACATGCCGATGATGGCATTCATCGGCGTCCGGATTTCGTGGCTCATGTTGGCCAGGAACGCGCTTTTTGCGCGGTTGGCCGCCTCCGCCGCGTCGCGCGCCTGGGCCAGCTGGCGGGTACGTTCGTCGACCAGTTCCTCCAGTTGCTCCCGGTAGCGCTGAAGTTCTTGGGCCAGCTGTTTTTTCTCGGTGATGTCGAAGTTGACGCCGATGATCCTCTCCGGCGCCCCCTGCTCATCGACATGCACCTGACCGCGCGAGGCGATCCAGCGGATTTCGCCGTCCGGACGCAGAATACGGAATTCGACCGCAAACGGCTCGCTGCTTCCGATGTGGGCCGCCATCAATTGCAGCAAGCCCGTCCGATCCTCGGGGTATACCCGCGCCAGCCAGTCAGACTGCAACCCGCCGAAACTTCCGGGTGCCAGCCCGTACATCCGTTCCACTTCCGGTGACCAGCGGGTCACCCCGGTACCGAGGTCGCTTTCCCAGATACCAAGCCCAGCGCTGACCTGGGCCATGCGCAGTTTCTCCTCGCTAGCCCGCAACTCGTTCTCGATCTGCCGACGCTGGGTGATGTCGCGGGCGATCCCGAGGACACCGATCAAGCGCGAATCACGGTCGACCAGCGGGGTTTTCACCGTTTCAACCAGGATACGCTCTCCACCGTCGGCAAAATCCAGCCATTCCTCGTTGATGGAAGGCTGTCCGGCGGCCAGTGCCCGACGATCGTGCTCGCGAAAATGGTCAGCAGTTTCGCGGTCGACAAAATCGTAATCGGTACGTCCCAGGATATCCGCCTCGGGCGCCCCGTATAGTTTTTCGAAGCGCGGGTTGCAGGCCAGATAAACCCCTTCCGGGTCCTTCACCCAGACCAGGTCGGGAATCGATTTGACCAGGGTGGTCAGTTGCGCCCGGCGCATTTCCAGTTCGGCGGTACGCTGGCGAACCAGGCGACGCAACAGAAAGATCCACAGCGCCAGCAGCGTACCCAGCACCAGCAGAACGATCAGTCCGGGCCTCAGGTAGTGAACGTAAGGCGCCAGGGACAGCGATTGACCCATCCATTTTTCGCGCAAGGCAGCATGCTCTGCCTCGCTGATCCTGCTCATGCCGGCTTCGACTGTAGCCAGAAGGGCGGGGTTGTCTTTGCGCACCGCCCGGTGCATTTCGCCGCGATAGAGTTCAAAGGCCTGCCTGAACTGGTCCTGCACCGCATGACGGTAAAGATAATAGGCTGCCGGCGCCTCATCCAGACAGAAAACCTTGATTTCCTGATTGATGGCCGCCTGGATCATCTGAGCATAACCGCGGTAGTACTGGAGCGTCGAAATGCCCTTGGCTAACAGCATTTCTCCACAGGCATCACCTGCCTCGACACCAATCTGGAAACCCTTGAGGGTACTCAGGCCGGTAATGCCGCTGATACTGCTGTGAGTATAAATGAAACTTCCCTGGCTCGCGTAGGGTTTGGAGAACAGGTAATACGGCTCACGGGCGGGGGTACGGTAAATGTTCTCGATCACGTCGGCATCCCCCCGTAACAGGCTTGCCTGCGCATCGGCCCAGGCGGTTGCCTTCAGGTCGACGGGAATGCCGGTCCGGGCCGACCACATGTTCCACAAATCGACCATGTAACCACTGGGCTTCCCCTCGCTGTCGAGAAACAGGTAAGGCGGGAAGTTTTCGTCGCCGACCACCCGGATGCGATCCGGTTCGGCATGCACCACCTGTGCTGACAAGCCTACGCAAAGTACGAGCAGATAGCTGGTCAGGCGTTTCACGTGAAACCTATCGCCGCGCCGTGGCGCCGGGCAACTGACAGGACAACACGGCAGCACGCAGGGCATCGATGGCTTGCGGTCGCGGATAAGTCACCCGCCAGACCAGCCCGACCGTTCGTTCCGGCGGCGAACCGGCGAAGGGCAGGACGCGCACCATCGGTTCCTTGTCGACCAGCGGGTCAGCCGCGGTGCTCGGCATCACCGCCACGCCGGCACCGCTGGCGACCATGTAGCGGATGGTTTCCAGCGAGCTTCCCTCCAGCGAATGATCGAGGGCATCCTGCCCGTTCAGGCGCGGGCAGGATTCCAGCACCTGGTCACGGAAACAATTGCCCTGACCAAGCAACAGGAGATTCTGTCCGTCCAGCTCGTCAGCCGGAATGGCGTCCCGCCCGACCCAGGCATGTCCAGCAGGTACGACGACTCGGAAAGGCTCTTCGTAAACCGGCTGGGCCACCAAACCGGCTTCAGCAAACGGCAAGGCAATCACGATGACGTCGAGTTCGCCCGATTTCAGCGCTGGAATCAGGTTAGCCGTGAAATCTTCCTTGAGGAACAGCGGCATCTTCGGCGCTTCCCGGCTGAGCGCCGGAATCAATTGCGGCAGCAGGTAGGGGGCGATGGTGTAAATGATGCCGACACGCAACTGTCCGCTCATCGGGTCACCGGTCGACTCGGCAATCTCTTCCAGCTTTACCGCTTCATCAAGCACACGCTTGGCCTGCTCGACGATGCGCTCGCCCAGATTGGTGATGCGCACGTCGTTCGCCGTACGCTCGAACAGCGCCGCGCCAATCTGGCCCTCGACCTTCTTCAGCGCCACCGAGAGGGTCGGCTGGCTGACGTGGCAGGCCTCGGCAGCCCGGCCAAAATGGCGCTCACGGGCCAGGGCGACGATGTAACGCATTTCGGTCAGGGTCATGGCGACACCCCCAGTTGTTTCATGTCTTCGGCGTTCAGCCAACGCCATTCGCCCGGCTTGAGCCCGGCAGGCAGGCGAAGATCGGCCAGTGCCTCGCGATGCAGCGCCTCGACCCGATTGCCGACAGCGGCGACCATGCGCTTGACCTGATGGTACTTACCTTCGGTCACAGTCAGGCGCAGCTGATGATCGTCGACGATCTCGGCGGCGGCGGCGGCAATCGGCGCCGGCTCGTCGTGGAGTAGCACGCCGGCAAGTAGTTGTTCGATCTGGGAGGCGTCGAGCGCGTGCTTGACCGTCGCCAGGTAAACCTTGGGCACCTTGCGCTTGCCCGAGGATAGTTGGTGATTGAGTTGCCCGTCATCGGTGATCAGCAGCAGGCCGGTGGTATCTTCATCGAGTCGGCCGATCGGCTGCACACCGCGCTCGCGCAGCGGCAGGGGCAGCAGTTCGAGCACCGAGGGGTGATGTTGCGGCTTGCGCGAGCATTCGTAGCCGGCGGGTTTGTGAAGCAGGACGCTGGCTTGTTCGCGATACGGCCAATCGATCCCATCAACGGAAAAGACAAGTCCGTCGGTATCGAAGTCGGCGAAGGGGTCATCTGCGATCTGGCCGGAAATACTCACCCGTTCGCGCCGGATCATGGCGCGGCAGGCCTTCCGGGTGCCGAAGCCGTGGCTTTGGAGGATACGTTCAAGTTGCATGTGGGGATGCTACCATCGGCACATGAACTTCGAACATCTGATTGCCATAAACGAACCCGGCAACCCGCTGGTCGTCCAGTTGACCCGCCGCCAGCTCTGGCTCGGCCTGCTCCAGCGGGTCGATAATCCCCTCCTCTTCCTGCCCGGACTGGCCGGTTTCACCATCCTCGAACGAGCCTACGACAGCGCCGTCCGCGAACTCGATTTCGGCGCCGCCCGCATCCGCGACCGGGTGACCCTGACCGAGGAACAAGCCGTGCGTTTCGACATCGAGGCCAACGAGTTCCAGCCGGGCGGCAACCTGACCATCCGCATCGAGGAGCCCGCCGAAGGCCACCTTTACCTGCGTTTCACCTACGCCAGCGGACTTGCCGAACAGGCCGGCAGCGAGGACGCGGCCTACGTTGAGTACGTCAAGTCTGCCTACCACCAGTCGGACATTGATTGCGTGCGCATCATCCGTACGCTTGCCGCCGAGGGTACCTGCCAGTAAGTCCATTTCCGGAGGTCCACCGTGCAAACGTCAGACCACAAACCGCCCCACGCATCGAACACCGACCAGGTCCTCAACGACCTGGCCACCGACGCCCGCGGCCTGACGACGCAGGAAGCCGCCCGCCGGCTCGCCGCAAGCGGTCCCAACCGCCTTCCTACGCCGCCGCGTGACAGCCTGCTCAAGCGCTTCTTCAAGCACTTCCACGACATCCTCATCTACATCCTGCTGATCGCCGCCGGCATCACCGCGCTGCTCGGTCACTGGATCGACACCGGCGTCATCGTCGGCGTCGTCGTCATCAACGCGATCATCGGCTTCATTCAGGAAGGCAAGGCCGAAGAAGCCCTGGCTGGCATCCGCAAGATGCTGTCGGCCAGCGCCCAGGTCAGGCGCCAGGGCGAATGGACGCAGATCGACGCCGACGGCCTGGTCCCCGGCGACATCGTCCGCCTGAAATCGGGCGACCGGGTCCCGGCCGACCTGCGTCTGCTCGAAGCGACCAACCTGCGCATCGAGGAATCGGCACTGACCGGCGAATCGGTGCCCAGCGACAAGAGCACCGACCCGGTCGCCGCTGACGCCGGCATCGGCGACCGCTTCTGCATGGCCTATTCCGGCACTCTGGTCGCCGCCGGCCGGGGCCTGGGCGTGATCACCGCCACCGGCCCGAACACCGAGATCGGCCGCATCAACCGCCTGATCGCCGAAGTCGAAACCCTGCAGACGCCGCTGACCCGCCAGATGGCGCAGTTCAGCAAGCAGTTGTCGGTGGTCATCGTCGGCCTCGCGGCACTGATGGTTGCGGTCGGCATCGGTCTGCATGCCTTCCCGCTCGGTGAAGTCTTCCTCGCCGCCATCGGCTTTGCCGTCGCCGCCATTCCCGAAGGCCTGCCGGCCATCCTGACCATCACGCTGGCGCTCGGCGTGCAGCGCATGGCCCGCTGCAACGCGATCACCCGCAAGCTGACCGCGGTCGAGACGCTGGGTTCGGTGACCGTCGTCTGCTCGGACAAGACCGGCACGCTGACCAAGAACGAAATGACCGCCCGCCACGTCATCACCCGCGCCGGCAACTACCTGGTCAGCGGCACCGGCTACGCGCCGCAGGGCCAGATCACGCTCGACGGGCAACTGATCGAACTGGCCGAACACGCGCACCTGCACGCGCTGATCGAAGTCGTTGCCGTCGCCAACGACACCCACGTCGCTGAAGACGACGGCCAGTGGCGGGTCACCGGCGAACCGACCGAAGGCGCACTGCGCACGCTGGCGCACAAGGCCGGATTCTCGGCCGACCGGCACACCCGGCACGCGACCATCCCCTTCGAGTCGGTCAACAAGTTCATGGCGACGCTGGCCGACACCCCGGCCGGCCTGCGCCGCATCCTGCTGAAGGGCGCACCCGACCGCCTGCTCGACCGCTGCGCCGAAGAACTGGGCGCCGACGGCACGCCGCAGGCGCTCGACCGCGCCTACTGGGAGCACGAGATCGACCGGCTCAGCCAGGAAGGCCTGCGCGTGCTCGCCGCCGCCGCCCGTCCGATCGACGACGGTCGCCAGCACCTGGGTATCGTCGATCTCGACAGTGGCATGATCTTCATCGGCCTGGTCGGCATCATCGACCCGCCGCGACCGGAGGCCATTCAGGCCATCGCCTCGTGTCACGGCGCCGGCATCCGGGTCAAGATGATCACCGGCGACCACGCCGGCACCGCCCGCGCCATCGGCATCGAGATGGGCATCGGCACGGCTGATACGCTCAAGGTCGTCACCGGTGCCGAACTGGAAGCCGCCGACGACGAACAGTTGCGGCGCATCGTTGGCGACTGCGACATCTTTGCCCGCACCAGCCCCGAGCACAAGCTGCGCATCGTCACCGCGCTGCAGGCCAACGGCGAGGTCGTCGCCATGACCGGCGACGGCGTCAACGACGCGCCGGCACTGAAACGCGCCGACGTCGGCGTGGCGATGGGCATCAAGGGCACCGAAGCGACCAAGGAAGCCGCCGAAATCGTCCTCGCCGACGACAATTTCTCGTCGATCGAACGCGCCGTCGAGGAAGGCCGGACCATCTACGACAACCTGAAGAAAGCCATCCTGTTCATCCTGCCGACCAACGGCGGCCAGGGCTTCGTGATGCTGGTGGCGGTCCTGTTCGGGCTGACCCTGCCGCTGACCCCGGTGCAGATCCTGTGGGTGAACATGGTCGTCGCCATCACCCTGGCCATGGCCCTGGCCTTCGAACCGGCCGAACCGGGCATCATGCGGCGCCCGCCACGCAAGCCGGGAACGCCGATCCTCGACCGCACTTTCATCATCCGCCTGGCCATCGTCTCGCTGCTCATCGGCGGCGCCACCATCGCCATGTTCGAAGTCGAGCTGGCACTCGGCATGCCGCTCGACCTGGCCCGCACCATGGCCGTCAACACGCTGGTCGTCGCCCAAGCGTTCTATCTCTTCAACGCCCGCTTCCTGACCACCTCCAGCCTGCGTCTCGACCTGCTGTTCACCAACCGCGCAGTGTGGCTGGCCGTCGGCGTGCTGTTCCTGCTGCAACTGGCCTTCGTCTACCTGCCGCTGATGAACAGTGCCTTCGGCACGACGCCGCTGGCGCTGCGCCACTGGCTGATCCCGCTGGCGATCGGCGGCGTCATATTCCTGATCATGGAGATGGAAAAGCGCTGGCTGGTGGGAACGGGCTGAGCCACCGCTTGTCTGTTCAGAAAACCCCAGAACCCGACAGTCGCCCGCTCATGACTCGCCGCCGCCAGACAAGCTCAGCCAGCACAATCCGGAGCGCCCTGCGCCGGGCCGGCATCTTCGCGCTGTTCTGGCTGATGGCGGCCGAAGGCAACCTGAGCGCCTGGCCGCTGGCAGTGGCCGGGATTGCCGCCGCCACCGCCGCCAGCCTATGGTTGTTGCCGGCGAAGACCCTGCCGCCGATCTCGGCCGGCGGACTGTTTCGTTTCCTCGTCTGGTTCGTCCGCCAGTCGCTGGCCGGCGGCTGGCAGGTCGCCCGGCTGGCATTGCAACCACGGCTGGCCCTGCGCCCGGCCTGCATCGAACTGCCGCTGAGTCTCCCCCCCGGCCTGCCCCGCCTGCTATTCACCGCCGCCCTGGGCCTGATGCCGGGCACGCTTGGCGTGCGCCTGCAGGGCGACACGCTGCTCGTCCATGTCCTTGACCGGGAGCAGCCGCTGGCCGACGATGCCGCCCGCCTGGCCGATCGTGTCGCCGCTGTCTTCGAGGAAACACGATGAACCTCGACATCGGAGCACTCAGCCTGGCCCTGGCCGTCTTCCTGCTGCTCAACCTGGGTGCCGCGCTGTGGCGCGCGGCGCGCGGCCCGACCCCGGCCGACCGCATGCTGGCAGCGCTGCTGTTCGGCAGCACCGGGGTCGGCATCCTCGTCCTCCTGGCCTTTGCCGGCGGTCATCCGGCGCTGGTCGACGTCGCCCTGGTCCTGGCCCTGCTCGCCGCCATCACCGGCATTGCCTTCGCCCAACGGGCATGGCAGAAACCGGGGGAGGAAGACGATGCTGCCTGACCTGCTCTCTGCCCTGCTCCTGCTGGTGGGTGCCGCGTTCTTCTTCGCCGGCACCGTCGGCCTGCTGCGTTTTCCCGACATCTACACCCGCCTGCACGCGCTGGCCAAAGCCGACAACCTCGGGCTAGGCTGCGTGCTCGCCGGGCTGGCGCTACAGGCCGACAGCCTGGCCGTGGCGCTGAAGCTGCTGGCGATCTGGCCGCTGGCGTTGATCGCCAGTGCCGCCGTCGGCTACAGCATCGCCCGCCGCGCCGCACGCTTGGGCGTTGCGCCCTGGCAGGAGACACAAAAGGAGCGGCAGCCGTGAGCACCGCCTTCGACCTGCTGCTCGCCGCCGCCCTGCTGTGGAGCGCCTGGCGCACGCTGGCGACGCCGCAGATCGGCCGGGCGGTGATCCTGTTCATCGTCTTCGGCCT
>DILW01000045.1 GCA_002425245.1 Betaproteobacteria bacterium UBA5582
CGCTACCGCTTCTTCAGCTACGGCGACGCCATGCTCCTGGAACGCAACGATGCAATTTGAACTCCTGAAAACCGACGGCGGCGCCCGCCGCGGCACCCTGACGCTGGCCCACGGCGTCGTCCAGACGCCGGTCTTCATGCCGGTCGGCACCTACGGCACGGTCAAGGCGATGACGCCGCAGAGCCTCGCCGAGATCGGCGCGCAGATCTGCCTGGGTAACACCTTCCACCTCTGGCTGCGCCCCGGCCTGGAAGTGGTCAAGGCGCACAACGGCCTGCACGACTTCATGAACTGGCAGAAGCCGATCCTGACCGACTCCGGCGGCTTCCAGGTGTTCTCGCTCGGGGCGCTGCGCAAGATCAGCGAAGAAGGTGTCAAGTTCAGCTCGCCGCACGACGGCGCCAAGCTCTTCCTGTCGCCGGAAATCTCGATGCAGATCCAGAAGGTGTTGAATTCCGACATCGTCATGATCTTCGACGAATGCACGCCCTACCCGGCCAGCCACGACGAGGCGGCGAAATCGATGCGCATGTCGATGCGCTGGGCCAAGCGCTCGCGCGACGAACACGACCGGCTGGAAAACAGCAACGCCCTGTTCGGCATCGTCCAGGGCGGCATGTACGAAGACCTGCGCGACGAATCGATCGCCGGCCTGTGCGACATCGGCTTCGACGGCATGGCGATCGGCGGCCTCTCGGTCGGCGAACCCAAGGACGATATGGCGCGCGTTCTCGCCCACACCGCGCCGCGCCTGCCGACGCACAAGCCGCGCTACCTGATGGGCGTCGGCACACCGGAAGACCTGGTCAACGGGGTGAAAAACGGTATCGACATGTTCGACTGCGTGATGCCGACGCGCAACGCGCGCAACGGCCACCTGTTCACCCGCTTCGGCGACGTCAAGATCAAGAATGCCCGCTACCGCGCCGACACCGGCCCGCTCGACCCCTCGTGCACCTGCTACACCTGCAGCAACTTCACGCGCAGCTACCTGCACCACCTCTACCGCAACGGCGAAATCCTCGGCGGCATGCTGAACACCATCCACAACCTGCATTTCTACCAGACCATCATGGCCGAGATGCGCGCCGCCATCGAAGCGGAAAAACTGGACGATTGGTCAGCCCGCTTTGCCAGCGACCGATCGTCCGGCCAGTGTTAGAATCGCCCGTTCTGAATTTTTGTTATCCGGAGAACCTCCCATGATTAGCCTCGCCCACGCCCAGACCGCTGGCGCCGCCGACCCGACCGGCGGTTTCATGCAACTGCTGCCGATGATCCTGATGTTCGTCGTGCTGTGGT
The DNA here is from genome assembly GCA_002425245.1 of Betaproteobacteria bacterium UBA5582. Taxonomy (GTDB): domain Bacteria; phylum Pseudomonadota; class Gammaproteobacteria; order Burkholderiales; family Rhodocyclaceae; genus Azonexus. Next base: position 1,303 of record DILW01000045.1, read on the forward strand.
TCCTGATGATCCGCCCGCAGATGAAGAAGGCCAAGGAGCACAAGGCACTGCTCGCCGCCTTGCAGAAGGGCGACGAAATCGTCACTGGCGGCGGCCTGGTCGGTCGTGTGACCAAGGTCGACGACAGTTACGTCAACGTCGAGATTGCCGAGGGCGTCGAAGTCGTCGTCCAGAAGCCCGCCGTAGCCCTCGTGCTGCCCAAGGGTACGCTGAAGTCGCTGTAATCCATCCCGAAGGGCGGCTACGGCCGCCTTTTTCGCTTCAAAGCCGCCATGAATCGTTACCCTCTCTGGAAGTACGTCACCGTCGCCATCGCGCTGGTCTTCGGCTTCATCTACACCCTGCCCAACTTTTTCGGCGAATCGCCGGCCGTTCAGGTCTCCAGCGCCAAGGTCACGCTCAAGGTCGATAGCGCCACCCAGACCCGAGTTGAGGAAGTCCTTCAGGCCGCCGGCATTGCCCATGACGGCATCCAGCTCGACAACGTCGGCGTCAAGGCCCGCTTCAAGGACACCGACACCCAGTTGAAGGCCAAGGACGCCATTGAGCGCGCCCTCAACCCGGACAGCAGCAACCCGCAGTACGTCATCGCCTTGAACCTGCTGAGCGCTTCGCCGCAATGGCTGACTTCGCTCAACGCGTTGCCGATGTACCTCGGCCTCGACCTACGCGGCGGCGTGCACTTCCTGCTCCAGGTGGACATGCCCGGCGCCCTGCAAAAGCGCCTCGATTCGACCGCCGCCGACCTGCGCAGCCTGCTGCGCGACAAGAATGTCCGCCACGCCGGCATCAACCGCGACGGCGACCGCATCGTCATCAGGTTCCGCGATGCCGAAACCCGCACCCGCGGCAGCCAGGTGCTGGCCGAAAACAGCAACGACCTGACACTGGCCGAAGCCGGCCAGGGCGACGACCTGCGTCTGATCGCCTCGCTCAAGCCGGAAGCCCAGAAAACGATCGCCGACTTCGCGATAAAGCAGAACATCAACACCCTGCACAACCGGATCAACGAACTCGGCGTCGCCGAACCGGTGATCCAGCAGCAGGGCGCCGACCGCATCGTCGTCCAGCTGCCGGGTGTGCAGGACACGGCCAAGGCCAAGGACATCCTCGGCCGTACCGCGACCCTGGAAATCCGCATGGTCGACGACAGCCCTGGCGCACTGGACGCCGCGCTGGCGGGCAATGTACCCTTCGGCACCGAGCTGTACACCGAACGCGGCGGCTCGCCGTTGCTGGTCAAGAAGCAGGTCGTCCTTACCGGCGACCGCCTGACCGACGCCCAGCCAGGCTTCGACGGCCAGACCAACGAACCAGCCGTGCATCTCACGCTCGACTCCGCCGGTTCGCGCATCTTCAAGGATGTGACCCGCGACAACGTCGGCAAGCGCATGGCCATCCTGCTCATTGAAAAGGGCAAGGGCGAAGTGGTCACCGCGCCGGTCATCCGTACCGAAATCGGCGGTGGCCGGGTGCAGATTTCCGGCCGCATGACCACCACCGAAGCCAACGACGTTGCCCTGCTCCTGCGTGCCGGCTCGCTGGCGGCACCGATGGACATCGTCGAGGAACGCACCATCGGCCCCTCGCTCGGCAAGGAAAACATCGAACGCGGCTTCAACGCCACGCTGTGGGGTTTCCTGGCCATCGCCGTGTTCATGATCGCCTACTATCAGGTGGTCGGTCTGGTCTCGGTGATCGCCCTGGCCACCAACCTGCTGCTGCTGGTCGCCCTGCTCTCCCTGCTCCAGGCCACGCTGACCCTGCCCGGTATCGCCGCCATCGCGCTGACCCTGGGCATGGCCATCGACGCCAACGTGCTGATCAACGAACGCATCCGCGAGGAACTGCGCAACGGCATGCCGCCGCAAGCGGCGCTGTCGGAAGGTTACGAGCGCGCCTTCGGCACCATTCTCGACTCCAACATCACCACGCTGATCGCCGGCCTGGCCCTGCTCATCTTCGGCTCCGGCCCGGTGCGCGGCTTCGCCGTCGTCCATTGCCTGGGCATCCTGACCTCGATCTTCTCGGCCGTGGTCGTCTCGCGCGCCATGATCAACCTGATCTATGGTCGCCAGAAGAAGCTCACCAAGATCGCCATCGGCAATGTCTGGAAACCCGGCACGGCAACCGCCGACGGTCAGAAATAAGGGAACACGGACATGGAATTTTTCCGTATCAAGAAGGACATCCCCTTCATGCGCCACGCGCTGGTGTTCAACGTCATTTCGTTGCTCACCTTTGTCCTGGCAGTTTTCTTCCTCGCTACCAAGGGCCTGCACCTGTCGGTCGAATTCACCGGCGGCACCCTGATCGAGGTCAAGTATCAGCAAGCCGCCGACCTCGAGAAGATTCGTGGCGCCCTGGGCAAGAACGGCTTCAACGATTACACGGTGCAGAACTTCGGTTCCTCGCAGGACGTGATGATCCGCCTGCCCCTGCGTGACGCTGCCGAAAGCGCCCAGCAGGGCGACCGGGTGATGCAGGCTCTGGCTGCCGACGCCCCCGGTGCCGCCCTGCAGCGCGTCGAATACGTCGGCCCGCAGGTTGGCCGCGAACTCGCCGAAAACGGCGCCCTGGCGCTGCTGGTCGTGATCATCGGCATCATGATCTACCTCGCCTTCCGCTTCGAATGGCGTTTCGCGGTGTCGGCCATCATCGCCAACATGCACGACGTGATCATCATCCTCGGCTTCTTCGCCGCCTTCCAGTGGGAATTCTCGCTATCGGTACTGGCCGCGGTGCTCGCCGTGCTCGGCTACTCGGTCAACGAATCGGTGGTCGTCTTCGACCGCGTCCGCGAAACCTTCAAGAAGGTCCGCGGCATGACCACGCCGCAGGTACTCGACCACGCCATCACCAGCACGATCAGCCGGACGATCATCACCCACGGCTCTACCCAGGTCATGGTCCTGTCGATGCTGATCTTCGGCGGCGAAACCCTGTACTACTTCTCGCTGGCGCTGACCATCGGCATCCTGTTCGGCATCTACTCCTCGGTCCTGGTCGCCAGCCCGCTGGTCATGTGGCTGGGCGTCTCGCGCGAACAGTTCATCAAGCCGAAGAAAACCGCCGCCGAAGGCGTCACCGACGACGGGGCGTGCGTCTGAGGCCAAGCCGCCGTAGTTGATTTATCGAACCGGTCTGCAGCGTTTGGGCAGGCCGGTTTTGTTTTGGTGGCCCGCAAGTGCGATGAAACCGTTCCGGATTCTTAGCGGAGGCGGCTCACCCTGCCATGAAGTAAGGGGCACGCAAATACGAAACAGCCCGGCATCGTCCTGATTGCCGGGCTTTTTTTCGCGTTATCCGAGCTGCGGGTTGGCGACACCACATCTGAAGATCGCCTTCATCTTGATATTCCATACAATTCACGGCACGATGATCGCATAAACGAACCAACCTTCTGCGCCGTCTAGGTAGCCATGAACATTTTGCTTCTCATCGGCCTAGCCAAAGCCAATGATCATTTCAGAAAACCGTGGCTTTTTGCTGCTGTTTATGCCGGAATCAATCTGTTCTTCAGGCTACTCACACCTTCGACCACCGCAACTTTCTGGTCAATATTCATCTCAGCGGGTTTTTCGTTCATCGTCGTTGGCTTTCTTCTAAGCTTATTGCTTCGCTTTGAAGACAACATATTCATGTGGCTGACAAGCCTTGCAGCAGGTCTATTTGTACTGGGCGGTGGAGCAAGATTGTTACTTGGCGTGTGGTTTCCGCTATAGCCACTAATCCCGCCCCCCATTCAGCGCGAAAAGGCTACACAGCCAGGAATAGAAGATAAAAGGGGAACCACCACAGTAATGATCAACAGCAAACAGCACCCTGATGAGAAATACAATTTTGCCAAAAGCGCGGCCAAGGCAATCAATACCCTCTACCCTTCCGGATGGGTGGTGTCGTTCCTGATCATGAGTTTTTTTCTTTCCCTGACGCCGGATTTTTGCACAACCCTGGCGGGGCTTCACGATGAATATTTTTCGTATCTCTCAATAACGAATTCACCACCATATTCATCAGATTTCGGAAAGGCATACGTATCCATATTGATCGTGGCCATGCCAATACAATTTCTCACTCTTTTGCTGGTTGACCGGGATTACTTCTTTTCGTCGTCTATGCCGGGAACCAAGGAAAGAGGCATGATTGCGGCGGCATTTTTCATAGCAGCCTGGTTCTTTATGTTGTTCATAATTGAGCCAGGAACAACAGCGATGATTCGTTTTTTTGGTAGCGGTAATTTTGCAGTTGCAATAGTTGCCCCGATTTTCACGAGCGCACTGCCGGTAGCGTTATATCTGTATCTTCTAACCAAAAAAAACGCCCCGGAATCGCTTCCGGGGCGGTGAAGTTACTACAGAGAGAGACTGCTGCAAAAACGGGGTCAGGCGTAGGTCGGGGCGAAGGCTTGCTCGGCCGAGACGGGGCCGCCGTCGCGCCAGTACGGCGACAATTTGCGCAACTGCGCGATGATCGGGGGAACCGCTTCGATGACCCGGTCGATTTCGGCTTCGGTGTTGTTGACCGACAGCGAGAAACGGATCGTGCCGTGGGCGGCGGTGTAGGGAATGCCCATCGCGCGCATTACGTGCGAGGGTTCGAGCGAGCCTGAGGTACAGGCCGAGCCAGAGCTGCAGGCGATGCCCATCTTGTTGAGCAGCAACAGGATGGCCTCGCCTTCGACGTATTCAAAGGCGATGTTGCTGGTGTTGGGCAGGCGGTTGCCCGGATCGCCGGTCGGGAAGCAGTGGGTAACCTGGCTGAGGATGCCCTTTTCCAGCTTGTCGCGCAGGCGACGGACTTCGGTGTTTTCCTTTTCCATATTCTGCATGGCCAGTTCGCAGGCCATGCCGAGGCCGACGATGGACGCCGAGTTCTCGGTGCCGGCGCGCCGGCCCCGTTCCTGGTGGCCGCCACGCAGCAGCGGACGGAAGCGGCAGCCGCGACGCAGGTAAAGGACGCCGATGCCCTTCGGCGCGTGCAGCTTGTGGCCGGACAGCGACAGCATGTCGATCTTGGTGTTCTTCAGATCGATGGGCACCTTGCCGACCGCCTGGACGGCATCGGTGTGGAACATGATGCCCTTGGCCGCCGCCAGTTCGGCCATTTCCTCGACCGGGAACAGGGTGCCGGTCTCGTTGTTGGCCCACATCACCGAAACCACCGCCACGCGGTCGTGCAGCAGCGACTTGTATTCGTCGATGTCGATGCGGCCTTTCTTGTCCACCTTGAGCTTGTGGACGATGTAGCCTTCCTTCTCCAGCCATTCGCACAGGGTCAGGATGGCCGGATGCTCGACGGTGGTGGTGATCACCGTGTTGCGTTCCGGCTGGGCCTTGAGCGCCGACAGGATGGCGGTCGAATCGGATTCGGTACCGCAGGAGGTGAAGATGATTTCCGAGTCGTGCTCGGCGCCGAGCAGCGCCTGCACCTGGGCGCGGGCCTTCTTCAGCGCCTTGCCGACTTCGCTGCCGAAGGCATGGATCGACGAGGCGTTGCCGAAGTGCTCGGTGAAGAACGGCAGCATCGCTTCGACCACGGCCGGCTCGCAGCGCGTGGTGGCGTTATTGTCCAGGTAGATCGGTTCCATGGCGCTGTCCTTTTTCGGTTTCTCTGTGGGGGTTGGGCGTTCTCAGGCTTCGACCGGCATGTGCGACGAGGGCAGCACCTGGACCAGCTCGCCGAGCGCTTCGATCATCTTCTGCTGGATGCCGCCGAGGGTGGCCGCTTCCATCATGCAACCGGAGCAGGCGCCCTTGAGGTGCACGTAGATCTTCTTGCCCTGGACGTCGGCCAGCTCGACATCGCCGTGGTCGCGCTGGAGCATCGGGCGAACCGATTCGAGCACTTCCTCGATCTTCTTGATCTTCTCGACGATCGACAGCTTCTTGCTCGGCGGCTTCGGGGCTTCCGGGGTGGCCGGGCAGGCAGGCGGCGGCGAGGTTTCGCCGGGACCGGCGCGCGAGGCCTTGACCTTGGCCAGGATTTCCTCGATGCCTTCATGGCAGGCGGCGCAACCGCCACCGGCCTTGGTGTAGAAGGTGACTTCCTCGACCGTGTTGAGGTTGTTGGCGGTGACCACGTCCTCGATCATCACCGCGTCGATGGCGAAGCACTTGCAGATCAGCGCGCCTTCCTCGTGGTCGTCGGACCATTCCTCGCCGCGGTAGTTGGCGACGGCAGCCTGCAGCGCCTCGCGGCCCATGACCGAGCAGTGCATCTTTTCCGGCGGCAGACCGTCGAGGAAGTCGGCGATGTCCTGGTTCGAAACCTTGAGCGCCTCGTCCAGCGTCAGGCCCTTGATCATCTCGGTCAGCGCCGACGACGAAGCGATGGCCGAACCGCAGCCGAAGGTCTGGAAATGCGCGTCTTCGATCACTTCCGTTTCCGGATTGACCTTGAGCATCAGGCGCAGCGCGTCGCCGCACTGGATCGAGCCGACATCGCCGATGCCGTTGGCTTCTTCCAGCGGGCCGGAATTGCGCGGGTTGAAGAAGTGTTCGCGGACCTTGTCAGAGTATTCCCACATGATTCCGCCCTCAGACCGAGAACGACGAGCCGCAGGAACACTGCGCGCTGGCGTTCGGGTTGTCGAACTTGAAACCGGTGTGGGTCAGCGTGTCGACGAAATCGACGGTGACGTTGTCGATCATCGGCATGGTCATCGGATCGACCAGCAGTTTGACGCCGTCGACTTCCAGTTCCCAGTCATCCTCGGCCTTCTCGGCTTCGAGCTTCATGCCGTACTGCAGGCCGGAACAGCCGCCGCCCGAGATCATCAGGCGCAGGCCGGCGACCGGCGTTTCGGAGCCGCGGATGAAGCGTTGTACAGCTTTTACGGCGGCGGGGGTCAGATTGATCATGGCGATTCTCCCAGGGGTTGATGGCTACTACTCTGCAAGCGCTGTGCCATCCCGCGGGATCATTGCAAGCTCATGAATTCATTGGATTGTTGCTGTGCGGTACTTTGTCGCGTTTGCGACAATCAGCCCAACACATGTTCGTAAGCACGCCGTAGCAGTGCGCGTTCGAGCTCGGACAAGGCCCGCGACTCGGTGATCGCGATGAAGCGCCCGCCGATCCGTTCGGCCGCCTCGAAGGGCGGATCGATGGTGGTGAAGTAGGCAAGCAGCACCGGCACGTCGCCGGCCGGCGTATCGACCCAGGCCTGGAATTCGGCCTCGACGTCGACCGCGCCCTCGGGCAGGCCGAGCTGCAGTTCGGCCTGGCGGATGATCGCCGTCGGATGGCTGAGCACGGTCGGCGAATAATCGGCGTCACGCAGCGCCGCTTGCTCGGGGAATGGCGCAAAGGCGACGATCCCCGCGGGCAGGCAGAGAAAACGGACACGACCGCTGGTCGATTGCTTGTGCAGCAGGATCAAGCGCGGATGCTGGCTCATGGTGCGGCAAACTCCCCGAAAACGGCCTCGCCGCGCAAAGCCGGCGGCCGCCCCCAGACCTGGACGGCTTCGACATAGCGCTGCGCGTCCTGCGGATGCGGCAGCAGCACCTGGTATTCGGCAAACACCCGGCCGTCGGGAAACACCGTCAGCGTCCCGGCGCGCTGGCCCTGCCAGCTGCCGCTGAGACTGACTTCCTGAGAGTAGGGATCGACCACTTCGGCGAACACCAGGGCAGCCTGCCCCGGCTCGTCGCCGATCGACAATCCCAGCTTGGCAACCTCGTTGCGCAGCGCGGTGCACACGCTGGCAACGAGTTCGGCTGGCGGCACGCCGCTCACGCGGCCCGCGCTTTCTGCGCCGCGCTCAGGCGGGCATTGGCCTCGGCCCAGGCCTGGCAGGCGTCGTAGGTCGACTGCGAGATGCCGGGAATCTCGTGATAACCGGCCGGCAGACGGTCCTCGACCAGGTCGTGCAACTGCGAAGCCCATTCGGAAGCGATGCGCTTGAGCTTCTTCACTTCCTTGTCCAGGGCAGCGAGTTCTTCGTCGCTCATCGCCGCCTCCTTACAAGCCGGCGACAGCCGGATGCTGACCGATGCGTTCGAGGGCGACACCGAGCAACTTGTCGGCCTCGTCCTTCATCTTGGACAGGCTGGCAAAGCCGAAGCGATGCACGTCGCGCAGCGTCTTGTCGACGGCGACCAGCTTGCCGACGGTGATCAGCGCCCGGCCGAAACCTTCGTGAGTGAGGTGGATCAGCGGCACGGCCAGCAGCTTGCATTCCTTCTCGATGAGCACGGCAATGGCGTTGTAGAAGGCCTTGACGCGGGCGATGGTCTCTTCGTCCGGATCGCCGACCAGCGGGATCTGGGCCTTGCGTTCCTTGGTCAGGACGTAGGGATCGAGAATCTGCTCGACGGTCCAGCCGGCGTAGGTGCCGTAGGTATCGAGGGCACGCATCTGGCGCGCCATTTCCTTGATGAAGTCGGTCTCGAAAATCGGATCAGTGCTCATGGTGGAACTCCTGTTGGGAAACTTGTGGATTGGCGCGCAGCGGCTGCAGTTGGGGCATCGGCATCAGGCCGGGCAGCAGGGCGACAGCAACGCGGGCAATGACCAGGGCGGCGACGAAACCGACGATGGCGCCCAGCGCCGTGGCACCGTCGCTGCCGGCAAGCGCGGCACCGAGCCAGGCGCCGACGAGCATGGCAAAAGCCGGAAACAGGTAGCCGAGCAAGGCAGCCAGCGTCAGCCGGCTGGCCGGTAGCGCCACGCTGACCATGTCGCCGGCAGCGATGCCGGGCGTCGCCGGCAGGGTGAGCACGGTCGCCGGACGCCCGGCGGCCATCTTGCCGATGCCGCAACTACCGCCCTGGCCGCAGGCAGAACAACCGCTGGTCTCCATGACGACGATGGCCAGGCCGTCCTCGATCTTCTGGACGACGCCGCGATGTTCGATCGTGCCGGCGCTCATCCCTGCCACCCTTCATCTTCCATCGCCGCGAAGCGATCGGTCGCCGCGGCTTTGGTCTGCGCGGCAATGGCCCGGTCGACCCAGGCCACGCCGCCGTTGCGCATGGCGCCGGAAAGCTCCAGCAGCAATTCGTCGATGGCATCGACCTCGCCCACGCGGATCGGCTGGATGCCTGCGGCCATCAGCTTCTTGATCGCCGAGGCACCGATGGCCATGACATAGACCGCGGCGCAACCGGCCAGGAAATCGACCTTGGCGATCAGCTTGTCCTCGTTGCCGTCCATGGCTTCTTCCGAAAACTCGCCGACGCCGACCAGGGTCGCCTTGTCCGGCGTCACCTCGTAGATGGCAAAACCCTCGGCAGCGCCGAAATGCTGGTTGACCCGGGTCCGGTCAGTCGAGGCGAAGGCGATGCGGAGCACGGCTTCCGGCGCCTGCTTAATGGACCAGACCAGCTGCAGTCGACGTGACGACATGGCGTTGTCCGACGCCATCACGGTCGTCGGTCCAGTAGATTGAACGATAGGGTTCGAGTTCATGGTGTTGTCCCAGCATCAGGTTGGCGATATCGAACAGGGCCTGCCGCGTGCCGCGGTAGCCCACCCAGGTGCGGGCGTAACCGCCCACCGTGTCGTACTGCGGAAAACCGGCGCGCAACAGCGGCAAGCCCAGGCGGCTGGCCGTGTCGGCAGCATGCGAATTGGCCATCACCAGCTGCGCACCGCCGACCCGCGCTGCCTTTTCCATATCCTCCAGGTCGCCGACGATGACCTGGTCGACGCAAAGGCCGTTCAGGCTGTCATGCCGGTGCGGGCTGACGGCAGCGACGATCTCGGCACCCATGCCGCTCAGGAAGCGCACCTGCATGCCGAGCAGGTCGGGGTCGGCAGCCAGCGCGATGCGGGCGAAACCGAGCATGAAGTGGCTATCGACCATCGCATCCTGCAACTGCGCGCGATGGCGCTCGATCTTTTCCGGCACCGGTCGGCCGGAAATCCCGGCCAAGGCCTGGGTGAAGGCATCGCAATCGTCCAGGCCCATCAGGCCGGCGAAACGGAAATCGGGCACGCCGGTGCGCGCTTTCAGGATGTCCGCCGCCTTGGCCAGCGACGGCCCAATCACCAACGTCGCCGCCGACTCGCCCATGGCCTCGATTTCGGCACGCGGCGTGCCGCCGATGGTCAGCGCCGAATACTCGGCCTCGACCAGGTGACCGTCGAGCGAATCGCCGATGTCCGGCACCACCACCGGGCGCAGGCCGAAGGCCTCGACCCAGTCCTTGATCGCCTCGATGTCGCCCGGCGTCAGCATCGCCGACGCCAGCACATTGACCTGCTTCGGCCGCTTGCCGACGCAGGCGCTCTCCGGTACCAGCGTCTGGATCAGCGCCTCGATCGCCAGCGCGTAACCGCTCTCCAGGCAACCGAGGAAATCCGGCGTATTGACCGGCACCACCGCCACCCCGTCATACTCGGGATGCGCGGCGCGGAACTCCTTGACCGTGCGCAGGATGTCGGTCCCCTGCGTCTCCGACAGCCCGGTGGTGACCAGGCCGATGATGTCGGGTTTGCTCTTTTCGGACAGCGTGCGCAGGGCCTCGACCACATTCTCGTCGGCGCCCATGATCGACGACACCTGATCCATCGCCGTCGTCTGCAGCGGAATCGGCTCGCGGAAATGGCGCACGAAGAAAACCTTGCCAAAGGCCGTGCACCCCTGCGAACCGTGCATCAAGGGCAAACATCGGTTGAGCCCGAGAAACGCCAGCGACGCGCCAACCGGCTGGCTCACCTTCAACGGATTCACCGCCAGCGCCTTCTTGGATTGGATGATTTCGGCCATGTGGACAACACTCCTCAGAGATTGCCCACCTCAAAGCAATGAACGCGCCAATCAAAAAATCCTTGTTAAACATAAGCTTGAATTCAAGCACCGTGTAGCAAACCCGACAATCACCGCTCGGCCGCCCAAAAAACGCAACAGCGCCTGCCAACAACCAGGCCAGGAGTGTTCAAGCAATCCATTGTCATGTTGTATTCCGCTACCGGATGGTAGAAAATCCCTTCGGCATTTCGCCTAACCAACGAGAAGACCATGGATCTCACACAAGCCGAAGCAAAAATCACGATCGCCAAACTGATTGAAGTCTCATACGCCAAGGACAAGGAAACGACGGTCAAAATTTTGGCGAAACTTGGCACTGCTCAACTTAGCGTGGATCAAAATGGTAATGCGACACTAACCAGCTCAGCCGGATTTCTGACTTTCAGCGGAAATCAGGTCCTGAATACAATCGGGGCAAAGATCAAAAGGATCAGCGTTGACTTCAACAACATTGATGGCGAACGTATCGGATATACCGCCAGCTTCGATCTCGAGTACCTGGAGCTATCTGTCTCCGGCAGCTTTAACTTGAAAACGCTGATCACATCCTGCTCCGGTCTGTTGTGTATCGCGGCTCGCGCGCTCCAGGGCAAGCACCACGCGTACAACATGGAACTGCAGAGGATCATGGGGCAATGAACATGGCACATCGTCTCCTCTTCCTGATTGTGGCCTTGCTCATGGTCGCGTGCGCCAGCGCCGGGCGCGACCCAGCGGTGCTTTATCCGATCTATTCGCAATACAAGGCAGAGAGCAACAAGGAGAACATCATCGAGCTGGCGGAGCAGTACTTCACGCCTTCCTTGCTGGGCAAGAACTATCGGACTAACCCGGCTGCCCGGCAACAGCTTCTGTTCAAGGACTACATGGCAAGCGAGGACAGCCACTTCGAAGCTGTCGATTCGCAGGCGGCTTGCCTGACCATCAACGGCTACGATGCCGACAAGGCACCGTTGATCATCAGCTTGAAGTACCTTGCCGTGGACCAGCGCTGGCTGATCGACAAGATTCACGTCGCTTTCATTGAAGACCGGGCCGACTTCAGCAAGTCAGCCCGCTGCCCGGCGCGCTGATTCAGCCGCCCGCCCTCAGCACCCTTCACCGCTCCGCGCGCGACAGCAAGCTCGACCTCGCCGTCTCGATTATCGAATCGTTGATTGCCGGCGAGGAGCAGTGGCAAAAATTCACCCCCTGTTCATATGCCAAATGCAATCGTTGACCGCGCAGGGCCATGTTGTTCAAGCCAATTCCACTGACACAGAGGTGTCTGCTGGGGGCGGCCGACGCTTGGCACTGCCCCTTTCAGACCAACGATCCAGGAGTGAATTCATGAAAAAACCGGTATTGAACCTGACGCTCTGTGCTGCACTGGCCCTCCCCCTGACAGCGCTTGCCCAGTCTTGGGAAGCGTTGCCGAAGCAGGCGCCGAGCCCGACGAACAACCCGCAGACGGCGGCCAAGGTGGAACTGGGCAAGACCCTGTTCTTCGACCCGCGCCTGTCCGAACACGGCACCCTGTCGTGCAACTCCTGCCACAACGTGATGGGCGGCGGCGACGACAACCGGCCGAACTCGATCGGCATGCACGACGCGCGCGGCGGACGTAGCGCGCCCAGCGTCTGGAACGCGGCCTTCCTCTCCGCCCAGTTCTGGGATGGCCGTGCGGCAACGCTGGAAGACCAGGCCAAGGGCCCGATCACCAATCCGATCGAGATGGGAATGAGCGACGCCAAGGTGGCCATCGAACGGCTGAAAGCGATTCCCGACTATCTGCCGCTGTTCAAGGCGGCCTTCCCGGAATCCCGGGAGCCGCTCACCATGGATAACGTGGCGAAGGCAATTGCCGCCTACGAGCGCACGCTGATCACTCCCGACACGCCGTACGACCGCTACGTCCGCGGCGACAAGAAGGCGCTCGACGCGCAACAGCTGCGCGGCATGCAGACCTTTGCCGAAGTCGGCTGCAATGCCTGCCACATGGGCGCCAACTTCAGCGGTCCGGTGCTGCCCGCCGGCGAGGGCTTCTTCATGAAGTTCCCCAACATCGCCGGCAGCGAGTACGACAAGAAGTACGACCTGCTCGCCGACACCGGCCGCCACTCGGTCACCGGCAAGGACAGCGACCGCCACCTGTGGCGGGTGCCGACCCTGCGCAACGTCGCGCTGACTGCCCCCTATCTGCACAACGGCAAGGTGGCGACCCTCGACGAAGCGGTACGGGTTATGGCCAAGACGCAGTTGAACAAGGAACTGACCCCGGCCCAGGTCAAGGATCTGGTCGCCTTCCTCGGCAGCCTGGGCGGCAATTTCCCGCAACAGACGATGCCACGCCTGCCGATGACCGCGGGCAGCAGCGTCGTGCCACCGGTCGACCCGCATCTGACGGTGAAAACAGCCAAGAAGTAAGCCGCCCGTCCCATCACTGAGCGCATCGCTTGCGGCTCCCGCCCCGGCGGGAGCCTGCCGGCGGGCGACTCAGGTCAGATGGAGAACGACGCTATCCGGCCCCATGCTGTAAGGAAGGGCAACGAAGGTAAAACTGGCGATCAGCCGCCCGCCCCGGCCAGCAGGGCCTGGCCCAGGCTTTCGACGACGCTGTCCCAGTCCCCTGCCCGCTGCTGACGGAACAGCCTGGCCGTCGGGTACCACGGCGTCTGCTCGCCGCTCTCCAGCCAGCGATAGTCGGTCGCCCAGGGCAACATCACCCACAGCGGCTTGCCGAGCGCACCGGCCAGGTGAGCGACGGCGGTGTCGACCGAGATAACCAGGTCCATGGCGTCGATCAGGGCGGCGGTATCGGCGAAATCCTCCAGCGCGTCGGCGTGGCTGATCAGCTTCGGAAAAGCGGCAAGCATTTCGGCGTCGCTGGCCGGAATCTCCTTTTGCAGGACATGGAACTCCCACGGCAGTTGCAGCAGGCCGGCCAGGCAGGCCAGCGGCATGCTGCGGCCGGTGCGCGGGTTGCGGTCCAGATAACGGTCGGCCACCCCCGACCAGGCCAGGCCGACGCGCGGTACCGTTGCACTACCCAGCCGCTTGCGCCAGCTCGCCAGTCTGGCCGGCGGCACGCCCAGGTAGGGAATCCGCGCCGGGACGTTGTCCGCCGTCGTCTTCAGTGCACGCGGCAGGCTCATGATCGGGCAGCGGTAGTCGATCGGCGGCAGGACCGCGTCCTCGTCGATCAGGGTGATCGTCTCGCCCAGCGTGGTGAACAGCGCGAACAGGTTCGGCGAGGTCTGCAGCCAGACGCGGGCACCTTCGATTTCCGCCAGTTGGGCGTAGCGGGCGAACATGATCTGGTCGCCGAAGCCGACTTCCGGCTCGATCAGCAGCGTCTTCCCGGCCAGCGGCTGGCCGGTCCACAGCGGCGCCGTCGTCCGCGTCGGCAGCGTCGACCGGTAACGGCTCTGCCAGCGCCATTCGAACTGCGTCCAGCCGTCGAAGTAATCGCCGGCAAGCAGCAGCAGTTCGGCGCGGATGTAGTGAGCATCGGCAAAATCGGGCTGAATGCGGATCGCCTGCTCGATGCAGCGCATGGCTTCGCCGTTGCGCTTCATTTCCTTGAGCAGGATGGCCTTGTTGTTGAGCACCCGGGCCTGATCGGGGCGGATGGTCAGGGCCCGGTCATAACTGGCGAGCGCCTCGTCGACCCGGTCAAGCTCGGCGAACAGGATGCCGAGATTGACGTGGGCGTCGGCATGCCCGGGCTTGAGCACAATCGCCCGCTGGTAACTGGCGAGCGCCGCATCGTACTGGCGCAGTTCGGCAAGCAGGATGCCGCGGTTGTTGTGCACGTCGGCGGCGTTCGGGTCGATCTCGAGAGCCCGCGCGTAACAGGCCAGCGCTTCGTCGTAGCGCTGCATTTCCTTGAGCAACTGGCCGCGATTGATGTAAGCCCCGAGATAGTCCGGCTTGCTGTCGATCGCCCGGGCGTAACTGGCCAGTGCTTCGTCGAAACGCCCCAGATGGGCGAGCAGCAGGCCGCGGTTGAGATGGGCCTCGGGAAAGCCGGGGGCCAGGGACAGCGCCCGGTCGTAGGCGGCCAGCGCGTCGTCGAAACGATGCATGCGGAACAGCAGGTTGCCGCGCAGGCAATGGCTGTCGGGGATGTCCGGCTGCAGGGCGATGCCGGCATCGTAGCTGTCCAGCGCCTCGCTCAGGCGACCGAAGCGTTCGAGCAGGCTGCCGGCGTTGAGGAAGGCCTCGACATACTGCTGCAGGCCGGTGATCAGGTGCTGGTAAGCGGCCAGGGCATCGTGCAGGCGCCCGGCCTGGTGCAGGGAAATCGCCTGCTGGAAGACGTCGTCGAGGTTGGTTTGGGAATTTTCGCGGTTCATGACACGCCGGGCAGGTTAAAAATGCCCATATCATGACGCATAAGCAGGCGTTTTACCATGCACCTGATGCCTTGAACCAAGTCATACTTCAGCTGACGAAGGCCATAATCACCGACGAGGGGGCGCCACATGAACAAACGCCAGTTTCTGCTCGACCAACTGAGCGCCAAGATCGACGATTTCAGGAAGGACTCGGACAAGCACAAACGCCTGTACCGATGGCTGCGCTATGCGGTATTCGGCCTGACTTCCTTCTCGGCCCTGCTCGCCGGCCTGGCGCTGAAATTCCCCGAGGCCGGCGCGAACATCAGCGTGCTCATCCTGCTGGTTTCCGCCGGCACCGGCGTACTGACCTCGGTCGAAGGTCTACGCAAGCCGTCGGAACTGTGGATACACGAACGCACCACTTACTACGCCCTGCTCGACCTTCAGCGCGAGGTCGCCTTCGTGCTCGACGAGGCCAGCCCGCCGGCCGAGGTCGAAAAATACTTTTTCCGCATGCAGGAAATCCTCGGCGCCTCGAACGACAAGTGGAGCCGCCAGATCGTCGGCAACCGCCGCGACAGCGAGGCCAGCGCGGCGGCGGCGGACGACTGAACCGCCCTCAGGCTGCCAGTACCGCCCCGGACACCCCCTGCGCCCACGGCGCCGGCTTCCGGACCGCGGCCCACACCGGGCTTTCCATCGACAGCGCCAGCTGGCGGGCGAGTTCGCTCATGCCGGCGTAACCGGCGTAACCGAATTCGCGTTCCTGGTTGATGTCGAGGAAGGGAATGCGGGCTTTCAGCGCGGTGTACAGGTTGCGCCCGCCGGCGATGAGGATGTCGGCCTGGTACTCGTGGTAGGTCGACAGCAGCGCCTTGGGGCTGCCGTCGTCGATCATCTTGGTGTCCTCGCCCATCAGCTCCCGGATGCGCGCCTTGTCTTCTTCGGTCGACTTCTTGGTGCCGGTGGCGACCACCTTCATGCCCAGATCCTGCAGCGCGGAGACGATCGACCACGACTTGACGCCGCCGGTGTAGAGCAGCACGCGCTTGCCCTTGAGGCGGGCGCGCCAGGGTTCGAGGGCGGCGTTGGCCTTGGCTTCCTCGCGGGCGATCACTGCCTCGGTGCGGGCGATCAGGTCGGGGTCGCCGATCAGCCGGGCGAAATCGCGCAAAGCGTTGGAGACATCCTGGACACCGTAGAAACTGCCTTCGAAGAAGGGCTGGCCGTAGGTCTCCTGCATCTTGCGCGCGACGTTGAGCAGGGCCTTGGCGCAGACCACCATGTTCACCTTCGCCCGGTGCATGGTCTGCACCTCGTGGAAACGCGCGTCGCCCGAGAGCGTGCACAGGATGCGCAGGCCGAGCTCGTCGAACAGCGGCGCAACATGCCAGAACTCGCCGGCGATGTTGTATTCGCCGATCAGGTTGACGTCGTAGGTCGGCAGGCCGTCGGCGCGCGGCTTGGCCGGCTCCGGTTCGGCGGTGCCGATGACGTACTTGAACATGGCCTCGCCGGCCAGCCGGTTGCCAAGGTTCTTGGTGCCGTAGAAACCGGCGGCATCGACCGGTACCACCGGGATGCCGACGCGCTCGCTGGCCGCCTTGCAGACGGCCTCGACGTCGTCACCGATGAGCGCGGTGACGCAGGTGTTGTAGATGAAGACGGCCTTCGGCGCGTAGTTGTCGACCGCCTGCTTGATCGCATGGAACAGCCGTTTTTCGCTGCGCCCCATGACCACGTCGGTTTCCGACAGGTCGGTGGTCATGCCGATCTTGTACAGGGTGACGCCGGAAGAGCGCGTACCGCGGTTGTCCCACGACGAACCGGCGCAGGCAATCGGCCCATGCACGATGTGGGCGACGTCGGCAATCGGCAGCAGCGCGATCTGGGCGCCGTCGAAGGAACAGCCACCGGCGGTGGCGCCCGGTTTCGGCTTCGAACAACCGGATTTTTCCTTGGTGTTGTGGCTGCAGGCCGGCTCATCGAGCAGGGCCTGGATTTCGCTGGCTTTCATCGGCGTTCTCCAGAAGACTGGCAAACACTCAGCAAGATGGGTGCCACACACCAAGCCAATGATTTTCAAGGAAAACCGTCAAGACAAGGCTTGTCGCCTTTGCGACAAGCCCGGTCCGGGCTCAGGGTTTCAGGCTGGCGCCGACTTTTTCCAGCAGCTTGGGACCCATGCCCTTGACCCGCTTCAGGTCAGCCAGCGTGGCATAAGGGCGGCCGGCGACGATGGCAGCGGCGACGGCACGGCTGAGTCCCTTGACCGCGGCCAGCTCGTCGACGCTCGCGCTGTTGATCGAGACGGCGGCGGGCACCGCGGCAGCCGGCTTTTTCGCCGCGGCCTTCTTCGCCGCGAAAAGCGCCGGCACGGCAAC
>DILW01000062.1 GCA_002425245.1 Betaproteobacteria bacterium UBA5582
TGTGCTCTTCCGATCTCTAGGCGAGGATGCGGCCGGCCGTTTCCTCGCCTAGGGCAGCGTCGATGGGGCGCCCGGCAACGGCAGCGATCAGGTCCTTGGCGGCGTTCTGGGCGAGCGGCCCGCCCTGCAGCAGCGCGGAAGTCAGTTGGTCGATGGCGGCGTCGAGTGCCTCGGGGGCGACCACCTCGCCGACCAGACCAATCGCCAGCGCGCGTTCGGCGCCGATCTTCTCGCCGCTCTGGAAATAGCGCAGCGCGTGGCGCGGGCCGATGGCGCGCAGCACGTAGGGGCTGATCACCGCCGGGATGATCCCGAACTTCACTTCCGAGGTCGAGAAACTCGCGTCGCTGGCGGCAATCGCCATGTCGCAGGCGGCGGTCAGGCCGGTGCCGCCACCCAGGGCGGCGCCCTGGACGCGGGCCACGGTCGGCTTGCGCAGGCTGGCCAGGGTATGCAGCATGGCGGCGAAATTGCGGGCGTCGGCGAGGTTCTGCTCGGCGCCGAACTGCGCCGCCCGTTTCATCCAGTTGAGATCGGCGCCGGCCGAGAAATGCCGGCCGCGGCCGCCGAGGACGACGATGCGCACGCCGGCATCGGCCTCCAGCTCGCGGCAGGCAGCGGCCAGTTCGCCGATCAGCGTTTCGTCGAAGGCGTTGAAGACGGCCGGACGGTTCATCCAGATCGTCGCCACCGGCCCCTTGCGTTCGATTTCCAGGGTTTCGTACATGGTGGGCTCCGACTCAGCGGTTCTTGAACGCCGGCTTGCGTTTCTCGACGAAGGCGGCCATGCCTTCCTTCTGGTCCTCCAGCGCGAAGGCCGAGTGGAAAACGCGGCGTTCGAACAGCAGGCCCTCGTTGAGCGAGGACTCGAAGGCGCGGTTGACCGATTCCTTGATCATCATGATCACCGGCAGCGAATAGCCGGCGATGGTCGTGGCGGCCTTCAGCGTCTCGTCGAGCAACTGATCGGCGGGAATCACCCGGGCGACCAGGCCGGCTTTCTCGGCTTCGGCGGCGTCCATCATGCGCGCGGTCAGGCACAGGTCCATCGCCTTGGCCTTGCCGACGGCGCGCGGCAGGCGCTGGGTGCCGCCGGCGCCGGGCATGGTGCCGAGGCGGATTTCCGGCTGACCGAACTTGGCCGTATCGGCGGCAAAGATCATGTCGCACATCATCGCCATCTCGCAGCCACCGCCGAGGGCGAAGCCCGAAACCGCGGCGATCACCGGTTTCCGGGTCGTCTTGATGCGCTCCCAGTTGCGGGTGATGAAGTCCGTTTTATAGGCGTGCATGTAGTCGAAGTCCTTCATGAAGCCGATGTCGGCGCCGGCGGCGAAGGCTTTCTCGTTGCCGGTGAGGACGATGCAGCCGATGTTCTCGTCGGCTTCGAAGGCGTCGATGGCAGCGGCGATGCCGTCGACGACTTCGTTGTTCAGCGCGTTCATCGCCTCCGGCCGGTTGATGCGGATCAGGCCCACCTTGCCGTGGACTTCGCTGAGAACCGTGGTGCTCATGGCAAAAATCTCCAAAAAAAAGGCCGCCCTACCCCGGGCGGCCCGAAGTGCAGTTGTCTTTTAAGCGTGCGTCGGTTCCGGCTTACTGGACGATGGTCCAGTTGCCGTTCTTGACTTCAAGCATGCGGAAGGCCGACAGGTCGAGGCCCATGTGGTCGGTCGGCGACATGTTGAAGGTGCCGCTGGTGCCGACGAAGCCCTTGGTCGCTTCGAGCGCGTCGCGGACCTTGGCCTTGTCGGTACCGCCGGCGCGCTTGATCGCGTCGACCGCCAGCATCAGGCCGTCGTAGGCATAGCCGCCGAAGGTGGACACGTCGGTCTTGTAGGCTGCTTTGTAGGCGTTGGCGTAGGCGGTGACGACAGCCTTCTGCGGGTCATTGGCCGGCAGTTGCTCGGGGATCAGCTGCGCCGGCGACGGCAGGCGGACGCCTTCGGCAGCCGGTCCGGCGAGCGTCAGGAATTCGTCGGAAGCGACGCCGTGCGACTGGTAAAGCGGCAGGTTGATGCCCAGTTGCTTGTAGTTCTTGGTGACGATCGCCGGGCCCTGGCCGAGACCGAACACGAACACGGCCTGGACGCCGGCGGTGTTGCGGATCTTGGTCAGCTGCGGGCTCATGTCGGTATCCTTGGGGCCGTAGGTTTCATTGGCGACCAGGGTGATCCCGTACTTGGCGGCGACGGCTTCCGTTTCCTTCTTGCCGGAAGCGCCGAAGCCGGAGGTTTCGGAGAACAGGGCAACCTTGCTGATGCCACGCTTCTTCATGTCTTCGAAGACCTTTTCGGCGGCCATGCGGTCGGTGTGCGGGGTCTTGAACACCCACTTCTTGACCGGCTCGATGATGACCACGGCGCCGGCCAGCGAGATGAAGGGGATGCCGGCGCGTTCGACCAGCGGTACGGCCGACATGGTGGCGCCGGTGGTGGTGCCGCCGACCAGGATGTCGACCTTGTCGTCGTCGATCAGGCGCTTGGTGAAGCCGTTGGCCTTGCCGGCGTCGCTGCCGTCGTCGTAATGCACGAGTTGCAACTGGCGGCCGAGGACGCCGCCCTTCTTGTTGATGTCGGCAACGTAGAGTTGCAGCGTCTTCAGTTCCGGGTCGCCGAGGAAGGCGGCCGGGCCGGTGACCGACAGCACCGAACCGATCTTGATCGGTTCGGCAGCGAAGGCGCCAAGGGCACCGAAAGCCAGGGCGGCGCCGGCGACGAGCTTCTTCAAGCTAGCATTCATGGATTTGTCTCCTCCTTGAGGTTGTTGTCGAGTACAGCAGAATCAGACACGTTCGATGATCATTGCAATGCCCTGTCCGACTCCAATGCACATGGTACACAGTGCGAAGCGGCCGTTGCGCCTTTTCAGCTCGTAGGCCGCAGTCGTCACCAGTCTGGCGCCGCTCATGCCGAGCGGATGGCCGAGCGCGATGGCGCCGCCATTGGGGTTAACGTGTGCCGCGTCGTCGGCCAGGCCGAGGTCGCGCAGCACGGCCAGCGCCTGGGCGGCGAAGGCTTCGTTGAGTTCGATCACATCCATCTGCGCCAGGCTCAGGCCGGTTTGCGCAAGTACCTTGCGCACCGCCGGGGCCGGGCCGAAACCCATGATCCGCGGCGCCAGGCCGGCGGTGGCCATGCCGACGACGCGGGCCAGCGGCGTCAGCCCGTACTGGCCGGCGGCGGCTTCCGAGGCGAGCAGCAGGGCGCAGGCACCGTCATTGACGCCGGAGGCGTTGCCGGCGGTGACGGTCAGTTCGGGGCCATTCACGCCCTTGAGCTTCGCCAGTTGTTCGAGCGTGGTCTCGGGGCGCGGGTGCTCGTCGGTATCGACCACCTTGGCATCACCCTTCTTCTGCGGGATCAGCACCGGCACCAGCTCGTCGGCAAAACGGCCGGCGGCGTGGGCGGCACCCCAGCGCTGCTGCGAGCGGATGGCGAAGGCGTCCTGGTCGGCGCGGTTGATGTTGAAGTCGGCCGCCACGTTGTCGGCGGTCTGCGGCATCGAGTGCGTCTCGTACAGCTTCTTCATCGCCGGATTGACGAAGCGCCAGCCGATGGTCGTGTCGAAGATTGCCGCGTTGCGCGAGAAAGCCGATTCCGCCTTGCCCATGACGAAGGGCGCGCGCGACATGCTTTCGACGCCGCCGGCGATCATCAGCCTGGCTTCGCCGGCCTTGATCGAACGGGCGGCGAGGCCGACCGCGTCCATGCCGGAGCCGCACAGGCGGTTGACCGTGGTCCCCGGTACCTCGACCGGTAGCCCGGCGAGCAGGCCGGACATGCGGGCGACGTTGCGGTTGTCTTCGCCGGCCTGGTTGGCGCAGCCGTAGATGATGTCGTCGACCGTGCTCCAGTCGACCTGCGGGTTGCGTTCCATCAACGCCTTGAGCGGGATGGCGCCGAGGTCGTCGGCGCGCACGCTGCTGAGGGCGCCGCCGTAGCGGCCGATCGGGGTGCGGATGGCGTCGCAGATGAAGGCTTGGGTCATGGTGCTTTCCTCAGTTCTGCTTCGGGCGTTCGTCGAGCACGCGCTTGGCCTTGCCGACCTGGGTGCGCGGGATGGCGTCGAATTCCATGACGGTGATCTTGGTCGACACGCCGATGTTGGTCTTGATGCGGTGCTGCAGTTCCTTGCCGATCTGCTGGATTTCGCTTTGCGGCAGCTTGCCGGACAGCTCGCGCTGGACTTCGCAGCGCACTTCCAGGTTGTCGAGGTGGCCGTCGCGGGTGACCACGACCTGGTAGTTGCCGGCCAGACGCGGGTCGCGCAGGATCTGTTCCTCGATCTGGGTGGGGAAAACGTTCACCCCGCGGATGATCAGCATGTCGTCGGAACGGCCGGTGATCTTGCCGATGCGGCGGAAGGAACGGGCGGTCGGCGGCAGCAGGCGGGTCAGGTCGCGGGTGCGGTAGCGGATGACCGGGAAGGCCTGCTTGGTCAGCGAGGTGAACACCAGTTCGCCTTCCGAACCGTCGGGCAGCACTTCGCCGGTTTCCGGGTCGATGATCTCGGGGTAGAAATGGTCTTCCCAGATTACCGGGCCGTCCTTGGTTTCGATGCATTCGCAGGCGACGCCCGGGCCCATTACTTCGGTCAGGCCGTAGATGTCGATGGCGTCGATGCCGAGCTTCTTCTCGATCTCGTGACGCATGCCTTCGCCCCAGGGCTCGGCGCCGAAGATGCCGACCTTGAGCGAAATTTCATCCGGCTTGATGCCCAGGCGCTCGAATTCCTCGGCGATCACCAAGGAGTAGGAGGGCGTGACCATGATGATGTCCGGCCTGAAATCCATGATCTGCTGGACCTGCTTCTCGGTCTGCCCGCCGGACATCGGCACCGCGGTGCAACCGAGGCGTTCGGCGCCGTAGTGGGCGCCGAGGCCGCCAGTGAACATCCCGTAGCCGTAGGCGACATGGACCATGTCACCGGCGCGGCCGCCGGCGGCACGGATCGAACGGGCGACCAGGTTGGCCCAGTTGTCGATGTCCTGCTGGGTGTAGCCGACGACGATGGGCTTGCCGGTCGTGCCCGACGAGGCGTGCAGGCGGGCGACCTTGTCGCGCGGCACGGCGAACAGGCCGAAGGGGTAGTTGTCGCGCAGGACGAGCTTGGCCATGAACGGGAACTTGGCCAGGTCGGCCAGGCACTTCAGGTCGTCCGGATGGACGCCCTTGGCCTCGCCCTTGGCGCGGTACGGGGCGACGTTGTCGTCGAGATCCGACG
>DILW01000020.1 GCA_002425245.1 Betaproteobacteria bacterium UBA5582
GTGCTCGTCGGCGAAATGCGGGATCGCCCGCGGCGCCAGCAGGTTGCGCCGGCGGAACAGCGCCAGTTGCTTGACCAGCCGGCGATAGACGTCGATCAGTGCGGCGTTGCCGGTCATGTCGACGATGCGGTCGTGAAAGGCAAGGTTGAGCGCGTGGAAGGCATCAACGTCGTTGGCGCCGGCCGCCCGCTGCATGCCGGCGGCGAACTCGCGCAGCACCGCCAGTTGCGCCGGCGTCACGCGTTCGGCGAGCAGGCGCCCGGCGGTAGCGTCGAGGCCGGCGCGCACCTCGTAGATGTCGGCGGCCTCGGCCAGCTCGATCTCGCGGACGAAGGCGCCGCGGTTCTTCTCCTGGCGGATCAGGCCGCTTTCCTCGAGGGTGCGGAAGGCTTCGCGCAGCGGCCCGCGCGACACGCCGAGGCGTTCGGCCAGCGCCACTTCGTTGAGCTTGCTGCCCGGCGGCAGTTCGCCGGCGAGGATCATCTTCTCCAGCGCCTCGCCGACCAGGCGGGTCAGGGAGTTGCGCTGGACCAGCGCGAGCACGCTGTCGACAGGGGCGGAGGCGGTATCGGACATGGCCGTCGGGCGGTAATCGAAAGCTGGATTGTAATTCATCTTTTGTTTGTAGATTGTCAACAATCTGCAATAAACCGTCACTAAGATGGACCCAGTCTAGTGCGCCGGGATGTCAGTTCGATGACAGCCCGGCCCGCAGCAAACAGCCCGTCATCCACTCCCGGAGGAAATCCGCATGCAGCTCAAGCATCTCATCCGCAGCCTCGCCGTCGCCGGCCTGGCGCTCGCCGCCATCGTCCCGGCGCACGCCGAGAAGACCGTCCTCAACGTGTACACCGCGCTGGAAACCGACCAGTTGAAGGCCTACCAGCAATCCTTCAACAAGTCCTATCCGGACATCGAGATCAAGTGGACGCGCGATTCGACTGGCATCATCACCGCCAAGCTGCTGGCCGAGAAGGCGAAGCCGGTGGCCGACGTGATCATGGGCGTCGCCGCTTCCAGCATGGTCGTTTTCGACCGCGAGAAGATGCTGCAACCCTACGCCCCGGCCAATCTGAAGGCGCTCAACCCGCGCTTCCGCTCGGCCGGCGCGACGCCGACCTGGGTCGGCATGGACGTCTGGGGCGCGGCGATCTGCTACAACGTCGCCGAGATGCAGAAGCAGGGCCTGCCCCGCATCGAAAGCTGGAAGGACCTGCTGAAGCCGGAATTCAAGGGCAAGATCGTCATGCCCAACCCGAATTCCTCGGGCACCGGCTTCCTCGACGTTACCGCCTGGCTGCAGATGTTCGGCGAGAAGGGCGGCTGGGACTACATGGACAAGCTGCACGAGAACATCGCCGTGTATACCCATTCCGGTTCCAAGCCCTGCGTGATGGCCGGCGCCGGTGAATTCCCGGTCGGCATCGCCTTCGAATACCGGGCCAACGTCGTGCGCAGCAAGGGTGCGCCGATCGACATCATCTTCCCCAAGGAAGGCCTGGGCTGGGACATGGAAGCGATCGCCATCGTCAATGGCACGGCCAAGCTGGAGGCAGCGAGGAAACTGGCCGACTGGGCGACCACCCGCGAAGCCAACGAACTGTACGCGAAGAACTTCGCCGTCGTCGCCATGCCCGGCATCGCCACCCGCCTGAAGTACGTGCCTAACGACTACGAGCAGCGTCTGGTGAAAAACGACTTCCAGTGGATGGCCAAGAACCGCGACGCCATCCTGGCCGAATGGCAGAAGCGCTATTCGACCAAGTCGGAAGCGAAGAAGTAATTCCCGCCCCCGCCGCCCGCCGTCTGGCGGGCGGCTTCACCGTTGACCGCGAGCTGCCCATGGCCCACCTGGAAATCACTCAACTGAGCAAGCGCTACGGCGCCTTCGTCGCCCTCGACGGCATCGAACTGGCCGTCGACGAGGGCGAGTTCCTGGTTCTGCTCGG
The DNA here is from genome assembly GCA_002425245.1 of Betaproteobacteria bacterium UBA5582. Classification (GTDB taxonomy): domain Bacteria; phylum Pseudomonadota; class Gammaproteobacteria; order Burkholderiales; family Rhodocyclaceae; genus Azonexus. The sequence continues at coordinate 1,950 of DILW01000020.1, forward strand.
TCCCTCGGGCTGCGGCAAGACCACGCTGTTGCGCGCCATCGCCGGTCTCGATCGGCAGGACGAAGGGCGCATCGTCCATGCCGGCCGCGACATTTCGCGCTTGCCGCCGGGGCAACGCGACTACGGCATCGTTTTCCAGTCCTACGCGCTGTTTCCCAATCTCAGCGTCGCCGACAATGTCGCCTACGGACTGCAGCACGGACGCAGCGACCGTCGCCTGATCCGGCAGCGGGTCGAGGAAATGCTCGAACTGGTCGGCCTGCCGGGCACCCAGGCCAAGTATCCGGCGCAGTTGTCCGGTGGCCAGCAGCAGCGCATCGCCCTGGCCCGGGCGCTGGCGACGGCGCCCGACCTGCTGCTGCTCGACGAACCGCTGTCGGCGCTCGACGCCATCGAGCGGGTCCGCCTGCGCGGTGAAATCCGCGCCCTGCAGACCCGTCTCGGGGTGACCACGATCATGGTCACGCACGACCAGGAAGAGGCCCTGGCCATGGCCGACCGCATCGTCGTCATGCAGCGCGGGCGCATCCAGCAGATTGGCGCGCCGCGCGACATCTACCGTCAGCCCGGCAACGATTTCGTCGCCGATTTCATCGGCCGCGGCAACCTGCTCGTTGCCGAACGCGTCGGGCCGCACCACGCCCGCAGCGGCGACCTGCTGCTGCGTACCGGCGCCGAGTTGCCGGCCGCATCGACCGCCCGTTTCTACGTCCGCCCCGAGGACATCCGCCTGCACGATACCCTCGACCAGGGCGAGAACACTTTCTACGGCCATGTGCTCAAGTGCGAGTTTCTCGGCCCGTATTCGCTGGTCACGCTGCGCGCGCCCACCGCCGACGGCCGGCCGCTGGTCGCCCAGTTTTCCAGCAACTACCTGTGCGGCCGCGAAATCCGCCCGGGGGCGCTGCTCCGCCTGGGGATCCCGGCCGAGCACCTGCAAGCCTTGCCGGAGGCAGCATGATCCTCAGCCTGCCGCTGCGCTGGTGCGCCGACGGCGAGCGTCTGCCCGGTCGTCTGCTGCTTGTCGCTGCCGCGGCACTCGCCTTGTTCCTGGTGCTGCCGCTGCTGGCCCTGCTGATCGGCAGCGTGCGCGATGACGAAGGCGCTTTCAGCCTGCTCCGCTTTGCCGAATTCGCCGCCACCCCGGGAATGGCGACGGCGGCCTGGAACACGCTGTGGGTGGCGGCGCTGGTGACGGCGCTCACGGTCCCGCTGGCTTTCCTTTACGCCTACGCCATCCAGCGCGCCTGCCTGCCGCTGCGCGGCCTGTGGCGGCTGATCGGCCTGTCGGCATTGCTCGGGCCGTCGCTGGTCGGGGCGATTGCCTTCATCCAGTGGTTCGGCACCCAGGGTGTGCTCAAGGCCTGGCTGGGCGGCGCCTCGGTGTATGGGCCGGTCGGCATCGTCATGGCCACGGTCTACGCGGCCTTTCCGCACGCCCTGATGATCCTCGTCGTCGCCCTGGCCACCGCCGACGGCCGTCTCTACGAAGCCGCCGACGCGCTCGGCGCCTCGCGCTGGCGGCGTTTCCGCACGGTGACGCTGCCGGCCGCCAAGTACGGGCTGATCAGCGCCGCGTTGGTGGTGTTCGCCTATTCGGTCAGCGAGTTCGGCATCCCCAAGGTCATCGGCGGCAATTTCCCCGTGCTGGCGGTCGAGGTCTATGTCCAGGTTGTCGGCCAGCACAATTTCGGCCGCGGCGCCATCGTCGCCCTGCTGCTCCTGCTGCCGGTGCTGTTCGCCTTCGCCATCGATACCTGGGTGCAGCGCCGCCAGCAGGCCAGCCTGACCGCCCGCGCCGTGCCTTATCAGCCGCGCCCCGACCGCCGCCGCGACCTGCCCTTGCTGCTCTACTGCCTGCTGCTGGCGACGGCGATGCTCGGCGTGCTCGGCATGGCGATGTACACCTCGCTGGTCCGCTTCTGGCCGTACAACCTCGAACTGACGCTCGACCACTACATCTACGGCCTGGCCGAAGCCGGTGTCCTGGCCGCCTGGCAGAACAGCCTGAAGATCGCCGCGCTGACCGCGCTGATCGGTACGCCGCTGGTTTTCTTCACCGCCTGGCTGCTCGAACGTACGCCGGCCCGCCCGGCGGCCCTGGCAACAGCGGTGCGGGCGATGGCCGCGCTGCCGATGGGCGTGCCCGGCCTGGTGCTGGGCATCGGCTACATCCTCTTCTTCAATTCGCCGGATAACCCGCTCAACGGGCTCTATCACACGCTGACCATCATGGTCGTCGCCACCGTCGTGCATTTCTACACGCCCTGCCACCTGACCGCGGTCACCGCGCTGAAGAGCCTGGACCGCGAATTCGAGGCGGTTTCCGCCTCGCTCAAGGTATCGCGCTTCGTCACCCTGTGGCGGGTGACGCTGCCGGTCTGCCTGCCGGCGGTGCTGGAAATCGCCCGTTACCTGTTCATCAACGCGATGACCACGGTGTCGGCGCTGGTCTTCCTTTATTCCAGCGAGACCCTGCCGGCGGCAGTCGCCATCCTCAACCTCGACGAAGCCGGCGAACTCGGCCCGGCGGCGGCGATGGCGACCCTGATCGTGCTCACCTCGGCGCTCATCAGTCTCGTCTATTCCCTGCTCACCCACCTGCTGCTGCGCCGCCACCAGGCCTGGCGCAATTTCCAGCGCTGATCCTTCCGGAGAAACCACCACCATGTACGCCGTCGACCGCGACCCGCTGCTGCTCACCCCCGGCCCCCTGACCACCTCGCTACGCACCAAACAGGCGATGCTGCACGACTGGGGTTCCTGGGACGCCGCCTTCAACCGCATCACCGCCGACGTCTGCCGGCAGCTGGTGGCCATCGCCCACGGCGAGGACAGCCACGTCTGCGTGCCGCTGCAGGGCTCCGGCACCTTCTCGGTGGAGGCCGCGCTGGGTACCCTGGTGCCGCGCCACGGCAAGGTGCTGGTGCCGAACAACGGCGCCTACTGCGCGCGCATCCTGAAAATCCTCGGCTACCTCGGGCGCGAGGCCGTCGAACTGCGCTTCGCCGAAGACCAGCCGGCCGACCCGGCGGCGATCGAAGCGGCGCTCGCCGCCGACCCGGCGATCACCCATGTCGCCCAGGTCCATTGCGAAACCGGCACCGGCATCCTCAACCCGCTCGCCGAGATCGCCGCCGCCGTCGCCCGCCAGGGGCGCGAACTGATCGTCGACGCGATGAGCTCCTTCGCTGCTCTCGATATCGACCTGCGCACGACGCCGATTGCGGCGCTGATCGCCGCTTCCGGCAAGTGCCTGGAAGGCGTGCCCGGCATGGGCTTCGTCATCGTCCGCCGCAGCGCGCTGGAAGCAGCCGCCGGCAACTGCCACTCGCTGGCGATGGACCTGCACGACCAGTGGATCTACATGCAGAAGACCACGCAGTGGCGCTTCACGCCGCCGACCCACGTCGTCGTCGCGCTGCACGCAGCGCTTGCACAGTACGCCGAGGAAGGCGGGCTGGCCGCCCGCCAGGCGCGCTATGCCGCCAACTGCGCGGCGCTGGTCGACGGCATGGCCGGGCTCGGTCTCGAGCCCTTCCTGGCGCCCGAGCACCAGGCGCCGATCATCGTCACCTTCCACGCGCCGGCCAGCCCGAACTACGACTTCAAGGCCTTCTACGCAGCGGTGCGCGACAAGGGCTTCATCCTTTACCCGGGCAAGCTGACCGAAGTTGAAACCTTCCGTGTCGGCTGCATCGGCGCGCTGACCGTTCAGGATATTGCCAAGGTCGTCGATGCCGTGGCTGCGACGCTGCGCGACATGCAAGTTGCGGTAGCTGAATGAACGAACGTGACATCCTGATCGTCGGCGGCGGCATCTTCGGCGCCGCCGTCGCCTACGAACTCGCCCGCCACGGGCTCGGCGAGCGCGTCCTCGTCCTCGAACGTCTGCAACCGGCGGCCGGCGCGACCAGCCGGGCAGCAGCGCTG
>DILW01000032.1 GCA_002425245.1 Betaproteobacteria bacterium UBA5582
GCGCTGCCGTTCTCGCTCACCAACTCCCAGCGCACCGCGCTCGAGGAGATCACCGCCGACCTGTCCGCCTCGCACCGCATGCTGCGTCTGCTGCAGGGCGACGTCGGCGCCGGCAAGACCATCGTCGCCGCGCTCGCGGCCTGCCAGGCGATTTCCGCCGGTTGGCAGGCGGCGTTCATGGCGCCGACCGAAATCCTCGCCGAGCAGCATTATTTGAAGCTGCGCGACTGGCTGGAGCCGCTCGGCGTGCGCGTCGCCTGGCTATCCGGCAGCCTCAAGTCGAAAGCCAAGCGCGCCCAACTGGCGGCGACGGCCGCCGACGCGCAACTGGTGGTCGGCACCCATGCCCTGATCCAGGATGGCGTCGACTTCGCCAAGCTGGGCCTGGCCATCGTCGACGAGCAGCATCGCTTCGGCGTCGCCCAGCGCCTGGCGCTGCGCAAGAAGGGCAGCAATCCGCACCAGTTGATGATGTCGGCGACGCCGATCCCGCGCACGCTGGCGATGAGCTACTACGCCGACCTCGACGTCACCGTCCTCGACGAACTGCCGCCCGGCCGGACGCCGATCAAGACGCGGCTGGTCGCCGACAACCGGCGTCAGGACGTCGTCGGCTTCGTCAAGAAGCACGTCGAGGAAGGCCGTCAGGCCTACTGGGTGTGCCCGCTGATCGAAGAATCGGAAGCCCTGCAATTGCAGACGGCGGAAGAAACCTATGCTCAGCTTTCCGCCGATTTGCCGGGCTTGAGCGTGGGATTGGTACACGGCCGCCTCAAGGCCGACGAGAAGCAGGCGGTGATGAGCGCCTTCGCCGCCGGCGAGATCGACGTGCTGGTGGCGACGACGGTGATCGAAGTCGGCGTCGATGTGCCCAACGCCAGCCTGATGGTCATCGAGCACGCCGAACGCTTCGGCCTGTCGCAACTGCACCAGTTGCGCGGCCGCGTCGGTCGTGGCCAGTACGAATCGAGCTGCGTGCTGATCTACGCCGGGCCGCTCGGCGAGATCGCGCGCCAGCGCTTGAAGATCATCTTCGAGAACACCGACGGCTTCGAGATCGCCCGCCAGGACTTGCAGATTCGCGGTCCCGGCGAATTCGTCGGCGCCCGCCAGAGCGGCGTGCCGCTGCTGCGCTACGCCGACCTGGAAATGGACGCCGATCTGGTCGAGATGGCGCGCCAGATTGCCGAGGAAATGCTCACCGGCCACCCGGCGCTGGCCGAAAAACACCTGCAGCGCTGGCTCGGCGCCCGCGAGGAACTGCTCAAGTCCTGAACCAGTCCTCGATCAGCGCCGCCACCTGTGCCGGCTGGTCGTGGTGCAGCATGTGGTCGGCCTCGTCGATCCAGCTTTCCTGCAGGTCGGCGAAGCAGGCGCGGCGCGCTTCCCAGTCGCCTGGGCGGGCGGCGAAATCGCGCACGACCCAGGACTGGCGGCCGCTGATCCAGAGCACCGGGCAGGCGACTTCGCGCCAGATCGCCATCGATTCTTCGAGGCGGAACAGGTAGGGCGAGGTCGCCTTGTGCCAGGGATCGCCGTTCCAGATCACACCGTGGCGGAATTCGCCGTTGCGCGTCGTCCCGTCGCCGATGCGCGCCAGGTGGCGGGAGAGGAATTCGGCGCGTTCCTCAGTCAGGTAAGGATCGCTTTTCAGCAGTCGCCGGGCGAAGGCCTGGCGGTCAGGATAGACGTGCATGCGCGGCGGCTGGGCCAGCTCGTCCAGCCATTGCCGGTAGCGGGCCGGCGCCATGTCGGCGGTGGTCGGCGCGATGCCGATGCCTTCCAGCGACACCAGCCGCTGCACGCGCTGCGGCCGGATGCCGGCGTACAGCGTGCCGAGGATGCCGCCCATGCTGTGGCCGGCGATGCGCACCGCCTCGTCCGGGGCGTAGCGGTCGATGATCGCCGCCAGGTCGCCCATATGCTCGGCGAAGAAATACGGCCGGTTCAGCCACTGCGACTGGCCGAAGCCGCGCCAGTCGGGGGCAACGATGTTCCACTCCCGCGCCAGGGCGTCGACGACGAACTGCCAGGAGGCGGAAACATCCATCCAGCCGTGCAGCAGGAACAGCGTCGGGGCGTCGGCGCGGCCCCAGCGGCGGATGTGCAGGCGGACGCCGTTAACGTCGAGGAATTCGGATCGGGAAGGCAGCATGTTCGTTGGAATCGGGTGCTTGATCCGGGGATTCTAGCCGATGCGGCAAATGCGCTTGCCGGAGATGTTCGGTGGTTGCCGTAGGCATATAATGCCGGCATACAAAATCAACCATCAGATTAGGGAGTGTTCATGAAGCGTCGCGATTTCGTCCTGCTGGCCACCATGTTTTCCGGCGTCAGCTTCGTCAACAGCGCCAGCGCGCAATTCAACTGGGGGCGCGCGCTCGAAGCCGGCCGCGGTCTCCTTCAGTCGGAGACCATCTCCGATTCCGATTTGCGCGTCTACTTCGACCGCCTGGCCGCCAATACCGACCGGCAGAATCAGATTGCCGGACCGTCCTCACCTTACGGCCAGCGCATCGCCCGTTTGTCGGAAGGGCTGAGCAGCTACGACGGCCTGACGCTCAACATCAAGGCCTACATTTCCTCGGAAGTGAACGCCTTCGCCATGGCCAACGGCGTCATTCGCATCTACAGCGGCTTGATGGACCGCTTTACCGACGACGAAATCCGCTACGTGATGGGCCACGAGATCGGCCACATCCAGGCCGGTCATACCAAGGCGCGCATTCAGACGGCACTGCGCACCAGCGCGCTGCGTAACGCGGTTGCTTCGGCTGGCGGTACTGCCGGCGATGTTGCCGATTCCGCGCTGGGCAGCCTTTTCGAACAGGTGGTCCGCTCCAAGCACTCGCAGGCCAACGAGAACGAAGCCGATGACCGTGCCCTCAACTTCATGCGCGAAAAACAGTATCCGCTACAGGCCTGCGTCAGCGCGCTGGAAAAGCTGGAAGGCCTGGGCGGCAACAACGCCTCCTGGCTGTCCACCCACCCCAGCCCCCGCGAACGCGCCGATCGTATTCGCGCCCAGATCTGAGTTTCCCGACCTCACTCGTCCGCCCAGTAATCGACCGCGTCGGCCAGTCGGCCGACGTGGGCGAAAGTCCGGGCTGCCTTGTCGCCGCCTGGCGCACTGCCGGCAACGATGAAGAATTTTCCGGAATCGGGATAGACCATGACATCCGGCGCCAGCTGCGTCGACACACAGAGGTAACGCAACGGCACGCTGCCAATGTTGACGATCTGGTGAGCCGCCGCCGGATCGCCGCCGGGGAAGCCGAGCAAGTCGCCGGCCGCGACCGCGTATTCGGCGTCGCCGTGGCGCAGGCGGCCGTTGCCGGCGAGGATGAGTACCAGTTCGTCGTTGGCCAGGGGAGATCGGGAGGGCGGCGGGTAGGGAAA
>DILW01000165.1 GCA_002425245.1 Betaproteobacteria bacterium UBA5582
CTCGCCGCGCGGCGAGCGCGATCTGCGTCTGCGCCAGATTGGCCTGCGCCTGCTGGTCGTCGTTCCACAGCTTCATCAGCAACTGGCCTTTCTCGACCCGGTCGCCTTCCTTGACCCCGAGATACTCGATGCGGCCGCCCATGATCGTCGACAGCTTGGTGCGCTGGCAGGCCTCGACCGTGCCGGCGCGGGTGTTGGCGAGCGTCGTCTCGACCTTGCCGCGGCCGACCTCATGGACGACGACGGCAAGCGGCTTCGGTCGGGTAAGCGCGAAAACGGCGCCACCGAGCAGGACGATGACGACGAGGGCGATGGCGAGACGGCGCATGATGTTCCTAACGGAAGCCGGGCAACCAGCCCGATTGTTCGTGGCCCCACACCGGTTCGAGCGCGCCCTGGAAGAGCGCCTCGATCACCGGCGGCTCCTGCCAGGGCTCGTCCATGAAGCTCAGGCCGACTTCCTCGACAGTGCGGCCCGACCAGTAGTGGTCGGCGACTTCGTCGAGGGCTTCGAGCGACAGGCTGTGCGGCAGGCGCAGGTAGTCGAGCCAGCTGGCGTCATGGAAGGAACAGATGTAGGCGCCCTTGGTCCGCGAGCACGACAGGTTCTTGCCGAAGACGCGGTCGGGATGCTTGTGACGGAAGGTCATCGCGTCGGTGCGGGTGGCGAACTGCAGCAGCGCGTGCAGGCGGCTGGGGAAGTGGTTGTAGCGGCGCTGGCGGAAATACTCGAGGTGGTATTCGGCGAAATAGTTCTGCACCGACAGCAACTGGTCGCCGGCGGTTGGCGCACCGCCCTGCGGCGCCGCCAGCGTGGCGCCGAACGGGCTGCCCTTGAGGATGTCCCAGCCCGGCAGGTCGGTTCCCGCGTCGAGCCAGCAGAACAGCTCCAGCGTTGCAGTGTCCTTGATCAGGTTGTCCATGATCCTGTTGCCGTGGTGCGAATCCTCTCATTCTCGCCGATTGCCGCCGATTGACCAAACCCTGTGCAGGGGAATTCGCTGGAGAAAAAAACAGGCTGGTTTTTTATTTTCAGAGTGGTAAGCTGAAGCTGTGTCGGGGGTGCAGCAGGCCCGACATGCAGTGGTAGTCAATGCTGCGTTGCAGGAGATTCTATGGCAGTTGTCAAAGGAAGCTTTTCTTGAGATTACCGTGTAGTACTCCCCATACGGCGTAAAGCCGGTTACCCCGACCGGGTGTGTCGGGGGTGCAGCAAACGAAGCCCATGCCTCAAACGCATGGGCTTCACGTTTTCAGGAACGGAAAATGTCGATTCAACGTTACGGCACGACGCGCCGTTATTCCGATGCCGTGGTGCATGCCGCCACGGTCTACCTTGTCGAGGTTTCATCGCTGGCCACTGCCGGCGTCGCCGAGCAGACTGCCGACATGCTGGCCAGTGTCGAACGCCAACTGATGGCGCTCGGCAGTGACAAGCATCATCTGCTGATGGCGACCCTCTATCTGGCCGACATGGCCGACTACGACGCGATGAACGCGGTCTGGGATGCCTGGCTGCCCGAAGGGTGCGCGCCGACACGCGCCTGCGTGCAGGCCCGCTTGGCGAAGCCGGAATACCGGGTGGAAATCGCGCTGACCGCCGCCATCGTTCAGGGCTGAACTTCGGCGCTGCAGTCGCAACCGCTGCCGGCAGCGATCCAGCGGGCGCAGAGACGGCCGCGCAGGCTGTCGGGAGCGTGGGCCAGCAGCAGGCCGCAGTGGTAACGCCCGGCTGCGGCTGACCAACTCAGGGCCGGACAGGGACCGCGCCGACGCAGGAAGCGCAGCCGCCCGAGCGGACAGGTTTCGAGCGCGCAACAGACGCCGCAGCCGTTGCAGGGCTGGCCTTCGGCAGGCTTGGCCGGGGCCTCGCGATGCAGTTCGACGGTGATTTCACGCATGACCCATGATGCGTCATCGCCGGGAAATCCGACAAGTCCTGGTTGCCTGTGATATACATGCGGATATTGTCAATTTTCCGAAACTTTGCTGAATCATGATCGAGCAAGACAAATCTGTTGTCTTTGGTACCGAAGACATCCTGGTGAGCCTGTGCAACTCGGTGACCGATGTACTGAATGTCGCCACGCAGAGCCAGGTCCGCTATTCCGGGATGGTCCAGCGCATCACCAAAACCTGCCTGAAACCGGATATCGGCTGCTTCGTGCTCTTCGACGGCGGCTTCACCGGCCTGGTGGTGATCAATTTTTCCGCGGCGGCGGCGATGGAACTCTACGAGACCTATCTGCTGAGCATGGGCATGGCCAGGGAAGATCTGGCCAGCTCGCACACCGCTGACGAAGTCAGCAACGTCATGGGCGAACTGATGAACCAGATTGTCGGCAATTTCACCGGCAAGATCGGGCGCCAGTTGCAGACGCACATCACCCAGAACCAGCCGAAAATGCTGGTGCTCAACAAGCAGGTCATTCTCAGCGTCGACACCAAGCTCGATAACCCGGAGGCACGCCGGGTAACCTTCTACACCGGTGGGCACAACGTTTTCTATCTCGAGCTTGCCGTCGATCGTGCGGAGTTCA
>DILW01000098.1 GCA_002425245.1 Betaproteobacteria bacterium UBA5582
AGCCGTGTCCTCTTCCGATCTGGCACGCCAGCGCGAGCGCCAGGGCAAGGCCAACGCCCGCCTCAACACCCGCGAAATCGATGCCCTGTGCCAGGCCGACGCCGCCGGCAGCGCCCTGCTGCAACAGGCCGCGCAACGCCTCGGCCTGTCGGCCCGCGCCTGGCACCGCGTGCTCAAGGTCGCACGCACCATCGCCGACCTCGGCGATTGCGCTATCATCGGCGCACCCCACATTGCCGAAGCCATCCAGTACCGACGCTTCGCCCGCGACTGATTCCATGCCCCAAACTTCCCGCAGCACCCGCGGCATCGCCCTGCTGCTTGCCTGCCTGTCCGCTCTCGGCCCGTTCTCGATCGACACTTACCTGCCCTCGTTCCCGGACATCGGCGCGAAACTGGGGGCGACGCCAATCGAGGTCCAGCAGACCCTGTCTGCCTACCTCTTCTCTTTCGCCGCGATGACCCTGTGGCACGGCGCGATTGCCGACCGTTTCGGCCGCCGCCGAGTGATTCTCGCCGCGCTGGCGCTGTTCGGTGTCGCCTCGCTCGCCTGCATGCTCGCCACCAGTATCGGCCAGCTCTGGTTCTGGCGGGCGATGCAGGGCGTTTCGGCCGGCGCCGGCATCGTCATCAGCCGCGCCATCGTCCGCGACCTCTACGACGGTGCCGCCGCCCAGCGCCTGATGGCGCAGATCACGATGATGTTCGCCCTGGCCCCGGCGATTGCCCCGGTCATCGGCGGCTGGTTGCAGACCGCTTTCGGCTGGCGTTCGATCTTTGCCTTCCTTGTTCTGGCGACCGTCGCCTTGTGGCTGGCCTGCTTGAAACTGCTGCCGGAAACCCTGCCGCCGGAAAAGCGCCAGTCCCTGCGCCCGGCCTACCTGGCCGGCGCCTATCGCGAGGTCCTGAGTTCGCCGCGTTTCCTGTTTGCCTGTTCGGCACTGGCATTGAATTTCGGCGGATTCTTCATCTATGTGCTGTCCGCCCCTGTCTTCCTGATGCAGCACCTGGGGCTGCCGGAAACCGCCTTTCTCTGGCTGTTTGGCCCGGCCATGGCAGGCCTGATGTGCGGCTCCTGGTTTTCCGGCCGTCTCGCCGGCAAGCGCTCGCCGGGCTGGACCATCGGCCTCGGCTATGGGGTGATGGGCAGTGCGGCGCTGATCAACCTCACACTCAACCTCACGCTGCCCCCGGGCCTGCCGTGGAGTGTCGCTCCGCTGTTTGTGTACACCGTCGGCATGTCGCTGGCGATGCCCAACCTGACGCTGTTCGCGCTCGACCCCTTCGCCAACAAACGCGGTCTGGCGGCCTCCTGCCAGACTTTCTTCCAGTCCGGTTTCAACGGCTTGTCGGCAGCGCTGATCGCACCTTTGCTATGGGGATCGACCTTGAACCTGGCGCTCGGCATGGTCGGCCTGCTGACGGCCGGCGGTCTGGCCGCGCTGGCGCACCGTCGGCTACGATTGTTGCCACGGTAGGCCGCGCAAGCGCCAGCCGCCGAGCGTGCCGCGATGGAAGTTGTCGTCGAGCGGCCCCTCGAAGCCCTCGGTGACGTTGATCACCTGCTGGAAACCGGCGGCCTCCAGTGCTTCGCCCGCAAAAATCGAGCGGTTGCCGCTGCGGCAGATGAGCAGAATCGGCCGGCTCAGGTCACCCTTGACCAGGCGGCCGACCTTGCGCGCGAAATCCGGATCGATCTCCCAGTCCGGCGCTTCCTGCCAGGCGACATGCTCGGCACCGACCGGATGGCCGACGTACATGTGCTCGATCTCGGTCCGGCAATCGACCAGGACCGCCTCCGGCGTCTGCTGCAGGAAGGCGTAAGCGGCGTTGGGGTCGAGATGCTGCATGGGCGTATGGGAAAATTTGAATGGAGCGATATTATGAAAGCAGCGCGCCCAAAAGCGTAAACTCGTCGCTCAGCCCTTCCCGGAGCCCGCATGAAACTCCCCACCTGGATCGCCACCCTGATTTCTGCTGTCGCTGCCGTGCTCCTGCCGGCCTGCGATGCCGTCAACCTGCCCAAGCTCGAACCGGGCGTCACCACCCAGGCCGAAGTCCGCAGCCGCATGGGCGAACCCGGTTTCGTGCACCGCGACCCGGACGGCAGCGTCACCTGGGAATACAGCCGCCAGCCGGCCGGCAAGGTCTGCTACATGATCCGCTTCGACGAGCGCGACATTGTCGCCGCCGTCGACCAGGTGCTGACCCCGGCCAACTTCGCCCGCGCCCAGCCCGGGCTGAGCCGGGACGAAATCCGCCGCCTTTACGGTCAGCCGGCAAGGCGTGAGGTTTTCCGCAATCTCGGCGAGGAAGTCTGGGAATGGCATGTCGAGGGTGAAATCGCCACCGAGGAAAGCTATTTCTCGGTGCATTTCGGCCTCGACGACGGCAAGCTGCGCAAGGCCGGCCTGCGCATCGAACCGAAGGGGCGCTAGGCGCCCGAGAATCGCGCCAGTTCCTGGCGCGTGTTGATGTTCTCGAAGGCCGCCGGCTGGTCGTCGAAAGCGACCTCGACCGTGGCCAGCGTCGCCGTCCAGCCGCCGAAGCGGCGCTCGCCGGCCTGCAGATAAGCCGCCAGCGACGGCAGCAGTTCGCGCCGGCACAGGCAGAACACCGGGTGCACCTGCTCGCCGGTACGGGCGACGGCGATCTGTGCGGCGTTCGCGGTCAAAGCCGAAAACAGCCGGGAAACCAGGTCGTCCGGCAGGAAGGGCGAATCGCAG
>DILW01000122.1 GCA_002425245.1 Betaproteobacteria bacterium UBA5582
CTTTTTGCCATCAAAAAGAAAGTACGCCCGCCGGTCAGCGGCGGAAAACAGCGCTTCAGAAGCCAAAGCCGCTCTCTTAACAGCGGAACCCAGCGGTTCAGAAATTCCCATCCCCATCACATCCGGAAAATCCCGAACTTCGTCGCTTCCGCCGGCGCATTCATCGCCGCCGACAGCCCCAGTCCCAGCACCCGCCGCGTATCCGCCGGGTCGATGATCCCGTCGTCCCACAGCCGCGCCGACGCGTAGTAGGGATGGCCCTGCGTCTCGTACTGCTCGCGGATCGGCGCCTTGAAGGCTTCTTCCTCTGCTGGCGACCAGTTGCCGCCCTTGGCCTCGATGCCGTCGCGCTTGACCGTGGCCAGCACGCCGGCCGCCTGTTCGCCGCCCATCACCGAGATGCGCGCGTTCGGCCACATCCACAGGAAACGCGGGCTGTAGGCGCGGCCGCACATGCCGTAGTTGCCGGCACCGAACGAGCCGCCGATGACCACGGTGAATTTCGGTACCTTGGCGGTGGCAACGGCCGTCACCATCTTGGCGCCGTCGCGGGCGATGCCGCCGTTTTCGTACTTGCGGCCGACCATGAAGCCGGTGATGTTCTGCAGGAAGACGAGCGGAATGCCGCGCTGGGCGCAGAGTTCGATGAAATGCGCGCCCTTGAGGGCCGACTCGCTGAACAGGATGCCGTTATTGGCAACGATGCCGACCGGGTAGCCGTAGATGCGCGCGAAGCCGCAGACCAGCGTCGTGCCGTAGCGCGCCTTGAATTCGTCGAAGTCGGAGCCGTCGACGATGCGGGCGATGATCTCGCGCACGTCGAAGGGTTTCTTGGTATCGGTCGGGATCACGCCGTACAACTCTTCCGGGCTGAACAGCGGCGCGCTCGGGGCGGTCAGGGTGACCGGCGGGGTCTTTTTCCAGTTCAGGTCGCGGACGATGCGCCGGGCGATGGCCAGCGCATGGGCGTCGTTCTCGGCCAGGTGGTCGGCGACGCCGGAGATGCGCGTATGCACGTCGGCGCCGCCGAGGTCTTCGGCGGTGACGACCTCGCCGGTCGCTGCCTTGACCAGCGGCGGACCGCCGAGAAAGATTGTGCCCTGATCACGGACGATGATCGACTCGTCGCACATCGCCGGCACGTAGGCGCCGCCGGCCGTGCACGAACCCATGACCGCGGCGATCTGCGGGATGCCGGCGGCCGACAGGTTGGCCTGGTTGAAAAAGATGCGCCCGAAATGTTCCTTGTCCGGGAAGACCTCGTCCTGCATCGGCAGGAAGGCGCCGCCGGAGTCCACGAGGTAGATGCACGGCAGGCGGTTTTCCAGCGCGATTTCCTGGGCGCGCAGGTGCTTCTTGACGGTCAGCGGGTAGTAGGTGCCGCCCTTCACCGTCGCGTCGTTGGCGACGATCATGCATTCGACGCCCTCGACGCGGCCGATGCCGGCGATCACCGAGGCCGCCGGCACGTCGCCGCCGTACATGCCGTAGGCCGCGAATTGTCCTATTTCGAGGAAGGGCGTGCCCGGATCGAGCAGGGCGCTGACCCGCTCGCGCGGCAGCAGCTTGCCGCGCGCCAGGTGCTTCTGGCGCGCCGCTTCCGGGCCGCCGAGGGCGATCTTCTCGACCTTTTCATGCAGGTCGGCGACGACCGCCTGCATGGCCGCCGCGTTGGCCTGGAAGTCGGCCGAACGCGGGTTCAGTTGGGATTTCAGGATGCTCATGTCTCCTCGCTTCTTGTATTGGTGCGTTGCCTGAAAATGAAAAACGGAAAAGGCGCTACAACTGTCTTTCTTCCTTGAGCCATTTGCTGACCGGTTCGGGGCGGAAGGCTGCCATTGCCGCCAGCAAAGCTTCGGCGTCGCTGTCGCTGAGCGCCATCGCCCGGTTCTGTTCGCGCAGGAAGCCTTCTCCCGCGGCACGGTCGAACATCGCCAGCAGCGGGTCGTAGAAGCCGGCGACGTTGAGCAGGCCAATCGGTTTCACATGGAACCCGAGTTGCGCCCAGGTCAGGATTTCGCAATATTCCTCGAAGGTGCCGAAGCCGCCGGGCATGGCGATGAAACCCTCGGCCAGCTCGGCCATCCGCGCCTTGCGCGTGTGCATCGAATCGACGACTTCGAGCCGGGTCAGTGCCCGGTGGTCGACCGGGCGGCCTTCGACTTCCTTGCCCATCAGCGCTTCCGGAATGATGCCGATGACGCTGCCGCCGGCCGCCAGGCAGGCATCGGCGACGGCGCCCATCAAGCCGATGTTGCCGCCGCCATAGACCAGTTCGATGCCGCGCGCGGAGAGCAGCCGGCCGAGCTTTTCGGCCTCGGCGCGGTAGATCGGTTTGTTGCCGGCGTTGGCGCCGCAGAAGACGCAGATACGTTGCATGCTGTTCCTGTGAGTGGGTTAAAAGCCGCCGCTTTCCAGCCAGCGTTCGATCTGCGGCAGGCGGTCGGCGCCGAAGAAGGCTTCGCCGTCGATGATCACGTGCGGCGAGCCGAAGACGCCGGCAGCCAGCGCCTGCTCGCATTCATCCTTGAGGCGGGCCTTGATTTCCGGGGCCTGCAGCGCGGCGGCCAGCGTGTCGCGGTCGATGCCGAGGCCGGCGGCGATGTCGAGCACCGTTTCCGGCGACGAGATGTCGAGGTCGTCGACGAAGAAGGCGCGATAGATGGCGCGGGCAAAGCGCCGGGCCAGCGCGCAATCCTGGCCGTGCAGCCAGTAGTAGGCACGGGCGGCGTTCTGCGTCGGCAGCGGGAAACGGCTGGGTGGGTTGTAGGGAACGCCGAGGAAACGCGCCGAGCGGGCGAAGTCGTGCAGCATGTACTTGCCCTTGTTGCTGACGCCGTCAGCCGGCGGCCGCGAGCCGGTGGCTTGGAAGATGACGCCGAGCAGGATCGGGTGCCAGCGCACCTTGCGCCCGAAGCGGGCGGCGACGTCGTCGATCTTCTCGGCCATCAGGTAGCCGTAGGGGCTGGAAAAATCGAACCAGAAATCGATAGTGTTCTTGTCGGTGGTTTCGCTCATCTTTGTCTCCTCGGGGTGGGGTGCGGTCGCCGGAATTCTCTGTCCGGTCGACCGCGGTTTGGCTTACTCGGCGGCGATCGAACGACCGATCACCAGCCGCTGGATGTCGTTGGCGCCTTCGTAGATCTGGCAGATGCGCACGTCGCGGTAGATGCGTTCAACCGGGAAGTCGCTGGTGTAGCCGACGCCGCCGTGAATCTGGATGGCGTCTGAAGCGATCTTCTCGGCGGCTTCGGAAGCGAACATCTTGGCCATCGAGGCTTCCTTCAGGCAGGGCTTGCCGGCGTCCTTGAGCTGGGCGGCGCGCCAGACCATCAGGCGGGCGGCGTCGAGCAGGGTGTTCATGTCGGCCAGCTTGAAGTTGACCGCCTGGTGCTCGATGATCGGCACGCCGAAGGTGACGCGTTCCTTGGCGTAACGGACGGCAGCTTCGAATGCGGCACGGGCCATGCCGATGCTCTGGGCGGCGATGCCGATACGGCCGGCTTCGAGGTTGGAGAGGGCGATCTTGTAGCCTTCGCCTTCCTTGCCGAGCAGCGCGGAAGCCGGCACGCGGCAGTTTTCCAGAATGATCTGCACGGTGTCGGAAGCGTGCTGGCCCATCTTGTCCTCGGTGCGGCCGACGACGAAGCCGGGCGTGCTGGTCGGGATCAGGAAGCAGGAAATGCCCTTCTTGCCGGCGGCCTTGTCGGTCACCGCGAAGACGATGGCCATGTGCGCGTGCTTGCCGGTGGTGATGAACTGCTTGACGCCGTTGAGCACGAAATGGTCGCCGTCACGGTCGGCGCGCGTGGTGATCGCGGCGGCGTCCGAGCCGGTGTGCGGCTCGGTCAGGCAGAAGCAGCCCCACTTTTCGCCGCGCGCCAGCGGCTTGAGCCATTCTTCCTTTTGCGCGTCGGTACCGTATTTCTGCGTGATGCCGCAGGCCAGCGAGTTCTGCACCGAGACGATGGTCGAGGTGGCGCCGTCGCCAGCGGCGATTTCTTCCAACGTCAGCACCAGGCTCATGTAGTCCATGCCGGCGCCGTCCCATTCCTCGGGCACGCACATGCCCATGGCGCCGAGTTCGCCGAGTTCCTTCAGGGCGTCGGCCGGGAAGGTGTGGTTCTTGTCCCATTCGGCGGCGAAGGGGGCGAGGCGTTCCTGCGCGAAGGCGCGCATGGTGTCGCGGATCATTTCCTGTTCTTGCGTCAGAATCATGCTGTTTTCTCCAGAGTTGTTTTTTGTACGGTGGTCAGCCAGACGCCGGCAATCACCAGCAGGCCGCCAAAAAGTACCGGCAGGCCGAGCCGCTCGTCGAGCAGGACGGCGGCCTGCAGCACGGCGAAGACCGGGACCAGGTTGATGAAGACCGAGGCGTGGCCGGCGCCAAGCTGCTGCACGGCGGCGGTGAACCAGGTGTAGGCGATGGCGGTGCCGAAGACGGCGAGGAAGAGCATGCTGCTCCACACCCGCCACGACCAGCCGGCCAGATCGACGTCGCCCTGGACCAGCGCGGCCAGGCCGAGCAGGAAGGCGCCGCTGAAGCTGGCGTAGAGCGTGGTCGCCAGCGCCGAGAAATGGCCGGTGGCCCGCCAGCCGATGAAGGTGTAGGCCGCCCAGCTCAGCACGCAGCCGAGGATCAGCCACTCGCCGATGCCGACCGTGCCCTGCAGCAGGGCCAGCGGGTCGCCGTTGCCGATCACCGTCAGGCAGCCGGCGAGCGCGATTGCGCTGCCCAGCGCCTTGCGCCGGTTCATGCCTTCCTTGCCGATGGCCCAGGCGAGCAGCACGATGACCACCGGGTTAAGCGCGACCACCAGGGCGCCGCGCCCGGCCGGGATGTGCTGCAGCCCGAAAAAGAAGCACAGGCCGTAGAGGAAGATGCCGAAAAAGCCCAGCGCCCAGACCAGAGCCCATTCCTGCCGGTCCTTCGGCAGCGCGATGCCGCCGCCGGAGAGCAGCATGACGCCGCCGACCACCAGGCCGGCGACGACGAAGCGCAGCGCGGCGACGGCGAGCGGGGCACTGAGTTCCTGGGCGATCACCCGCCCGGCAATCCAGGTGCCGCCCCACATCGCCATCGCTGCCACCAGCTTGACGTAGGTCAGGGTCTGGGCCGCTTGCGGCACTTAGAGCATTTCCACGGCGAGAGCAGTGGCTTCGCCACCGCCGATGCACAGCGAGGCGACACCGCGCTGCTTGCCGTACTTCTTCAGCGCGCCGAGCAGGGTGACGACGATGCGCGCGCCGGAAGCGCCGATCGGGTGGCCGAGCGCACAGGCGCCGCCATGCACGTTGACCTTGGCCGGATCGAGCTTGAGGTCGTGCAGCGCGGCCATGGCGACGACGGCGAAGGCTTCATTGACCTCGAACAGATCGACGCTGTCGGCGTTCCAGCCGGTCTTGGCGAACAGCTTCTGCATGGCGCCGACCGGCGCCGACGGGAACAGTGCCGGCACGCCGGCATGGGTGGTGTGGGCGACGATGCGGGCAATCGGGGCGAGGCCGAGCTTGGCCGCCTGCGATTCGCGCATCAGCACCATGGCGGCGGCGCCGTCGGAAATCGACGAGGAGTTGGCGGCGGTGACCGTGCCGTCCTTCTTGAACGCCGGCTTCAGGGTCGGGATCTTGTCCACATTGACTGCGAACGGGCCTTCGTCCTTGTCGATGACGACATCGCCCTTGCGGCCGGCGACGGTGACCGGGGTGATTTCCCAGTCAAAGGAACCGTTGTTGCTGGCTTCGATGGCGCGCGTCGTCGATTGCACGGCGTAGGCGTCCTGGGCTTCGCGGGTGAAGCCGTAAGTGGCCGCACACTCTTCGGCAAAGGTCCCCATCAGCCGGCCGCGCGTTTCCTTGCTGTAGGCGTCTTCGAGGCCGTCGAGGAACATGTGGTCAAGCATCTGGCCGTGGCCGAGGCGGTAGCCGCCGCGGGCCTTGGGCAGCAGGTAGGGGGCGTTGGTCATCGACTCCATGCCGCCGACGACGGCGACGCCGTAGGAGCCGGCGAGCAGGCCGTCGTGGCCGAGCATGGTGGCCTTCATCGCCGAACCGCAGACCTTGTGGATGGTGGCGCAGCCGGCTGACAGCGGCAGACCGGCCTGCAGTGCGGCCTGGCGAGCAGGCGCCTGGCCCTGGCCGGCCTGCAGGACGCAGCCCATCAGGACTTCTTCCACCAGGTTGGCGTCGATGCCGGCGCGGGCGACGGCGGCCTTGATCGCTTCGGCGCCGAGATTGGCGGCGGTCAGGCCGGCGAAGCCGCCCTGGAAGCTGCCCATCGCGGTGCGGGCGGCGGAAACGATGACGATCGGGTCTTGCATGCTGTTTTCTCCTTGCGGATTGTTATGGGAATAAGGGTCAGGCGTCGAGTGCCAGCAATGCCGCTTCGTAACGGGTCGGCAGGTCGGTCGGCGCGTCGATGGTGATGCCGAGGTCGTGCATGTGGCCGTCCTTGAGGCCGTAGATCCAGCCGTGGATGGTCAGCTTCTGGCCGCGTTGCCAGGCATCCTGGACGACCGGGTTGTGGCAGACGTTGACCACCTGCTCGAGGACGTTGAGTTCGCACAGGCGGTCGTGGCGCTTTTCCGGCGGCAGCGAATCGACAGCGGCGAGGTGTTTGTTGTGTACGTCATGCACGTGGCGCAGCCACAGGTCGACGACGCCGACGCGGGCACGGTTCAAGGCGGCGAGCACGCCGCCGCAGCCGTAGTGGCCGACGACCATGATGTGCTTGACCTTGAGCACGTCGACCGCGTACTGGATTACCGACAGGCAGTTGAGGTCGGTATGGACGACGACGTTGGCGACGTTGCGATGAACGAAAACCTCGCCCGGCAGCAGGCCGACGATCTGGTTGGCCGGGACGCGCGAATCGGAACAGCCGATCCACAGGAATTCCGGGTTCTGCAGATGCGACAGCTTGTCGAAATAGGTCGGGTCGATCTCGCGCATCTGGCGGGCCCAGGCGCGGTTGTAGTCGAACAGGTGGCAGAGGTTCTCGTTGCAGTTTTCCTCTTCCGACCAGTTGTCGAGGTCGAGCGCCAGGAAAATGGTGTTCTCGACGGGCGTCGGATAATAGGCGGGGACTTCGTTGAAGCCGAGCTCGCGGTAGAGTTTCACCGCCATGCGCATGTTGGGCAGGGTGTCGAGCAGCAGGCGCTTGTAGCCAATTTCCTTGGCTGCCTTGATCGCCGCCACCACCAGCGCCCGGCCGACGCCCTGACCGCGCTCCTCGGGGGCGACGTAGAGGCGCTTCATTTCGCAGACGCCTTCCGAGAACGGGCGCACCCCGACACAGCCGGCCGGCCGGCCAGCGATTTCGGCAAAGAACAGGCGGCCCTCCGGTCCGGCGTAGGCGCCGGGCAGCGAGGCCATTTCCTGGTCGAAGTTCTGGAAACAAAGGTCGACGCCCAGCCAGGCCGCATAGTTGCGGAAATACTGGCGGACCTGTTCGATGGCCTCGGTGTCGGCGGCAGTGAGTGTGCGCAGGGTGACTGTCATGCTGTGTGGCTCCTGGTAGGCGAAGGCGGCATGCCGCTTCGCATTTATTACGTTATCCCCGGAGTGGCCGGGGACAATCGCGCATTCTACCTGTGCCGGTAATTATGAATTCAGCGTGTCTCCGCCATCAGTTCGCGGCCGATCAGCATGCGGCGGATCTCGCTGGTGCCAGCGCCGATTTCATAAAGCTTGGCGTCGCGCCACAGGCGGCCGGTCGGGTATTCGTTGGTGTAGCCAACGCCGCCCAGCGTCTGGATCGCCTCGCCAGCCATCCAGGTCGCCTTCTCGGCGGAGTAGAGGATGGCGCCGGCGGCGTCCTTGCGCAGGGTGCGCGAGTGATCGCTGCTGTCGCAGGCGCGGCCGACGGCATAGACGTAGGCGCGGGTGGCCTGCCAGGTCGAGTACATGTCGGCGACCTTGCCCTGCATCAGCTGGAATTCGCCGATCGGCTGGCCGAACTGCTTGCGTTCGTGCAGGTAGGGCACGACCACGTCCATGCAGGCAGCCATGATGCCGAGCGGGCCGCCGCAAAGCACGGCGCGTTCGTAGTCGAGGCCGGACATCAGTACCTTGGTGCCGTTGCCGACGCCGCCGAGCACGTTCTCTTCCGGCACCTCGCAGTCATCGAAGAACAGCGGGAAGGTGTTGGAACCGCGCATGCCCAGCTTGTCGAGATGGGTGCCGTGGCTGAAACCCTGCATGCCCTTCTCGACGATGAAGGCGGTCATGCCCCTGGCGCCGGCCTCCGGGTCGGTCTTGGCGTAGACGACCAGGGTGTCGGCGTCGCCGCCGTTGGTGATCCACATCTTGGCGCCGTTGAGCACGTAGCGGTCACCCTTCTTCTCGGCCTTGAGCTTCATCGAGACGACGTCGGAACCGGCGTTCGGCTCGGACATCGCCAGCGCGCCGACGTGTTCGCCGGAAATCAGCTTGGGCAGGTATTTCTGCTTCTGCGCTTCGCTGCCGTTGCGGCGGATCTGGTTGACGCACAGGTTGGAGTGGGCGCCGTAAGAGAGGCCGACCGAGGCCGAGGCGCGCGAGATTTCCTCGAGCGCGACGATGTGGGCAAGGTAGCCCATGTTGGTGCCGCCATACTCCTCGCCGGCGGTCATGCCGAGCAGGCCCATGTCGCCAAATTTCCGCCACAGGTCGGCGGGGAATTCGTTGGCCCGGTCGATCTCGGCGGCGCGCGGGGCAATCTCGGCGTCGGCGAATGCCTTGACGGCATCGCGCAGCATGTTGATGTCTTCGCCGAGGGCGAAGTCGAGGCTGGGAATGTTCATTGGTTTGTCTCCGGTTTGTTGTTGCTTGTCTTGCTGTCCGATTTGCCATGCATCGCCATGATCGTCTGCTGCATCAGTGCACACAGGGTCTCTTTACCGTCCTTGACGGCGAAGACTTCGGCCTGGGTGACGATCAGCGTGCGGCCGGCACGGACCACCTTGCCGCGGGCGATCAGTTTTTCACCGTCGGCCGGGGCGAGCAGGTTCATCTTGTATTCGACGGTCAGTACCGAGGCGCTGGCCGGTACCGTGGTCATCGCCGCATAGCCGGCGGCCGAGTCGGCAATCATGCCGACGACCCCGCCGTGCACGTAGCCGTGCTGCTGTTCGATCCCGCCCCAGTGCGGCACGTGGATTTCCGTGACGCCGTATTCGATCCGCGGCAGCGCCGCGCGGATCAGCGCCATTGCGCTCTGGCGCTGGAAACTGGCGAGGACGCGGGCAGCGAAATCGGGGTCGGTGGGCTTGTGCATGGCAGTCGATTTATCTTACGTTGACGTTAACGTAAACCAATCGGCAAAAAAAATCACGCATTTTTCCGACGTGTCAGTTCGCGCTGGCATTGCTCTTCGAATTGGCCAATCTCGGCGAGCATGGCCTCGATGTCCTCGCGCTGCTGTTCCAGCGCGCTGCGCCGTTTCTGCATCACGCGCAGGCATTCCATCAGTTGCGGCGTCTCGTCCTCGGTCGAGTTGTACATGCCGATCAGGTCCTTGATCTCGGCCAGGCTCAAACCCAGGCGCTTGCCGCGCAGGGCCATTTTCAGGCGGGCGCGGTCGCGGCGGGTGAAAATGCGTTTCTGGCCCTCGCGCTGCGGGGCGAGGATGCCCTGGTCTTCCCAGAAGCGGATGGTGCGCGGGGTGATGGCGAATTCCCGGGCAAGGTCGGAAATGCTGAAAGTGGCCGGTTGGCTCATGATGTCTCCAAGGTTGCCGCGAAGTTAAGCAGATGACGGGGCTTTTTTCAATCCGCTACCGTATGGTAACTTGTGCAAAAAAAACGAAACGGAACAGCATGTCCCTAGACTACCCCTTCACAGAGATTCCCGCCGCCGGGGAGATGCGCGAGGTTGCGCCCGGCATTTTCTGGCTGCGCATGCCGCTCCCTTTTCAGCTCGACCACATCAACCTGTGGCTGTTGCGCGATGGCGACGGCTGGACCATTGTCGACACCGGTTTCCCCGACGATGCCGTGCGCGAAACCTGGCGCGCCATCCTTGACCGGCTCGACGGGCCGGTCACCCGTCTGATCGTCACCCACTTCCATCCCGATCACCTCGGGTTGGCGACCTGGCTGCTGGCCGAGACCGGGGCCGAACTGTGGATGACCACCGGCGAATTCCTGACCGCCCATGTCGTGTGGAATGAAGTTGGCGGCCACGGCGCGCGCTTCATGGTCGAACAGTTCCGCCAGCACGGTCTCGACGGTGAGCATCTGGCGCGTTTCGAGAAGCGCGGTTCCGGTTATCGCAAGGCGGTGCCCGGCTTGCCGGAACACTATCGGCGGATCAAGGCCAGCGATGCGATCCGGGTGGGGTGTCACACCTGGCAAACAATCATCGGCTATGGTCACGCGCCGGAGCATCTGGCGCTTTACTGTGCCGAACTCGGCGTGTTAATTTCCGGAGACATGTTGTTGCCAAGAATTTCCACCAACATCAGCGTTTTTGCGGCAACGCCGGACGCCGACGCCCTGCGTTGGTATCTGGAGTCGCTGGATCGGATGGCTGAGGAAGTTCTGCCGCAAACCCTGGTTTTACCATCACACGGTCTGCCCTTCATCGGGGTGCAGGCACGGGTGGGTGCATTGCATGCGCACCACGAAGAACGATTGCATGCGCTTGAGAACAGCTGTGAACACGCGCCGCAGAGCGCAGCCGGGTTGCTCGACGTGTTGTTTGGTCGGGTGCTCGATACACACCAAACGATGTTCGCGATGGGCGAAGCAATTGCCCACCTGAACTATCTGGAACAAGCTGGTCGGCTGTCGCGGAATATCGACGCCGACGGGGTGATTCGCTATTCGCGGTTGCAGCACCAGCCCGCCGCGCACTGACAGAGGGAGTTTCAAGATGTCGCAGCAAACCGAAGACCAGGGCGTCAATTTGCCCAATCCGGCCGAAATGGCCAAAACCTATGCCGAAGTCGCCCAACGCGCCTCGCGCCTGATCACCCAGTACATGGAAAAGAAGGCCAAGGACGGGGTCGAGGCGCCGGCCGATGAACTCGGCGTGGCCAAAGCCTTCATGGACCTGTCGGCGCGGCTGATGGCCAACCCGTACAAGCTGGCGCAGACCCAGATGAACATGATGTGGGACTACTTCTCGCTGTGGCAGGGTTCCATGATGAAGATGATGGGCATGCCGGGCGCCGCCCCGGTTGCCGCGCCGAAGAAGGGCGACAATCGCTTCAAGGACGAGGAATGGGAGCAGCATTTCCTGTTCGACTTCATGAAGCAGTCCTACCTCATCGCCGCCCGTCACATCCACGACACGGTGGCTGATACCGACGGTCTGGACGAAGCGACCCAGCAGAAGGTCAATTTCTTCACCCGCCAGTACATCGACGCGCTGTCGCCGTCCAACTTTGCCATGACCAACCCGGAAGTCTTCCGCGAAACGGTCAAGAGCCATGGCCAGAACCTGATCAAGGGTCTGAACAACCTGCTGCAGGACGTCGAGGCCGGCGACGGTCAGTTGCGCATCCGGATGACCGACACCTCGGCCTTCGAAATGGGCAAGAACGTTGCCACTACGCCGGGCAAGGTGGTCTTCCAGAACGAACTGTTCCAGTTGATCCAGTACGATCCGAAGACCCCGGACCAGTACAAGAAGCCCTTCCTGATCGTGCCGCCGTGGATCAACAAGTACTACATCCTCGACCTGCGCGAGAAGAACTCCATGGTCAACTGGGCGACCAGCCAGGGCCACACCACCTTCATCATGTCCTGGGTCAACCCGGACGAGAAGCTGGCGCAGAAGTCCTTCGAGAACTACCTGCTCGAAGGTTCGCTGGAAGCCATCAATCAGGTCTGCGCCCACACCGGCGAAGACAGTGTCAACCTGGCCGGCTACTGCCTGGGTGGCACGCTGACCATGACCACGCTGGCCTACATGACCGCCAAGAAGGACAAGCGCGCCAACTCGGCTACCTTCTTCACGACCATGCTCGACTTCTCCGAGCCGGGCGAACTCGGTGTCTTCCTCGATGAAGGCGCGGTTGCCGGGCTGGAAAAGAAGATGGCCGAGCGCGGCTTCCTCGAAGGTTCGGAAATGGCCGGCACCTTCAACATGCTGCGTGCCAACGACCTGATCTGGTCCTTCGTGGTCAACAACTACCTGATGGGCAAAGATCCGTTCCCGTTCGACTTGCTGTACTGGAACTCGGACTCGACGCGCATGCCGGCAGCGATGCACAGTTTCTACCTGCGCAACATGTATCTGGCCAACCTGCTCAAGGAACCCGGTGGCATCACGCTGGGTGGCGTCAAGATCGACATCTCCAAGGTCAAGACCCCGTGCTACTTCATCTCCACGATCGAGGACCACATCGCGCCGTGGAAGAGCACCTACATGGGCGCCCGCCTGCCTTCCGGCAAGACCAAGTTCGTGCTCGGCGGCTCCGGCCACATCGCCGGCATCGTCAATCCGCCGGCGGCCAATAAGTACGGTTTCTGGACCAACGATGCCACCGACGGCAATCTGCCGGAAAGCCCGGAAGACTTCCTGGCCGGTGCAACCCAGAATGCCGGTTCGTGGTGGACACACTGGCACGAGTGGGTGACCAGCCTGCCGGGCGGCTCGGCCAAGGTGCCGGCACGTCAGCCGGAAGCCGGTGCGCTCAAGGTCATCGAACCGGCGCCGGGCAGCTACGTCAAGTTCCGTCTGGACACGCAGAAGAAACAGTAAGCGCGTTCCCGCGATTACCAGGTAAGGAGGGCTGCGGCCCTCCTTTTTTATTTATGTAACGGCCTTTGCTTTTCGTTACATATCGACTCAGCACGTCGTTCCGGGGCGGTGCTAATCTGACCGCGTCGCATGTGGTAACCCCAAGGAGAGAGATCATGAAAAAAACCGTAATCGTCCTCAGCGCCGTCGGCTTGGCCCTGTCAGGCTGTGCCAGCATGGATGAAACTCAGCGCCACACCGGCACCGGCGCTGCCATCGGGGCCGTTGCCGGGGCGGTGATCGGTGCCGCTACGGCCGGGAGTTCGGATCGCGGCAAGGGTGCCGCCATTGGTGCAGCGGCTGGCGCGGCGATTGGTGCTGGTGGAGGCTACCTGTGGTCGAAGCGCATGCAGGAGCAGAAGGTCGCGATGGAACAGGCAACTGCCGGCACCGGGGTGGAAGTTACCCAGACGCCCGACAATCGCCTCAAGCTGGAGATTCCCAGCGACATCTCCTTTGCCTCGGGGCGCCACGACATCCGCCCGGAACTGCGGCCGGTGCTTGATCGTCTGGCCCAGGGGTTGAGCGAACATCCGGTCACCCGGATCAATGTTGTCGGCCATACCGACAGCTCGGGCTCGGACACCGTCAATAATCCGCTGTCGGTGAATCGTGCTGCCGCGGTTCGCGATTACCTGGTGCCGCGCGGGGTTGCCTCCTCGCGGATCAGCATCGACGGGCGCGGTTCGCGCGAGCCGATTGCCGACAACGCCACCGCCGATGGGCGGGCCAAGAACCGGCGCGTCGAGATCTTCGTCGCCGAAGCTGCCGCCGGCAGCTAAAACGCCAGCAATCAGCCGGTGCTCAACGGCCGGGCAGGGGCAGGCGGGGTGGCGTCGGCCACTCCACCGCGTCGAGCATGTTCTTGACGATCAGCCCCAGCTCGGTATCGCCGGTGATTTCCAGTTCGCGGTTGAAGAACAGGGTATCCGGGTCTTCCTGGCGGGCGAGCAATTGCAGAAAGGCCGAAAGATTGGCGGCAAAAGCGAGGTCGGGCTCGCGTTGCGGTCGCAAGACCGGGCGGAACAAGCCGCCGGAGAAGCTGTAGTTGGCTTCGCCGCCGGTATCCAGTACGCGTACCCGGAACAGCTTTCCCTCCAGTGCGCCGAGCTCGTCTGCGGGTAGCAGTCGGAACTTGAGGGCGGCGTTCAGCGCTCCAACCAGCGCCAGGGTGTGCGGCCACTGAGGCAGTTTCTGGCCGATCCCGGCGATGAAGCCGGGCAGCTGGAAACGGGGGATGACAAAATTGGTGATCATGCGATGGCTCCCTGGCGTTCGTTGGGATGATGCACGGCGATGCCGGCGTCGCCGTGCCAGTAGCCGTTGACCAGGCCGCTGCTGCTCCACTTGTCGTCGGCAGCGTTCGCGGGCTGGCCCGCGGCGGCAGCGGCAAAGGCGGCGATGATCGCGGGCAGGTGCTGTTTTTGCGGGCTGAGGCGGACGATGTCGATGCCGATCTGGCGGATGGCGGGCATTTCTTCGAGCAGGCTGTAAGTCTGTGCCGACATCGTCTGGATGCCATTGATGGTCAGGAAATCCTGACCTTCGCGCGTACGCAGGGTGAGGCCTTCCTCGTGGTCGAGACACTTGAACTGGCAGTCGTCCTTGTTCAGGTCGTAATGTCGGGCGGTGAAGCAGCGGGCGGAAAAGGCTAGCGGCAGCTTGCCAAAAGCGAACACCTCAGTCTCGACGCCGGCAGGGCGGTTGGCGTGCAGACGTTCGATCATCGTGCGTGAGGCCTCCAGCGGCGGTACCCAGCGGCGCATGCCGTAGCGGGCGAAGGTGGCCAGGGTTTCCTCGTTGTAGATGTTCAGGTGCGGTCCGGCGACGAAGGGTTTGCCGCAGACCAGGTTGACGGCGCCGAGATCGTTGGCCTCGACCTTGCAACCCGCCTCGTCGACCAGGCGGCGGAGGGCTTTCAGGTCGCTCTCGGATTCGAGCAGTGCCTGCGCCGAGACGACCACTTCCTTGCCGGCGTCGCTCAGGTCGCGGGCCAGGCCGATCCAGTCTGCGGTGCGCAATTGCTGGCGACGCGAGCAGACGACTTCGCCGACGTAAAAGATGTCGACGGCCGGGTTTTCGGCCATTTCCGCGTAAAACGCCATGACTTCGGCCTTCGGCCAGAAGTAGAGGAGGGGGCCAAGCGCCAGTTTCATGCTCATCTCCACGGACGGTTGTAGGCGCCCAGCGTCGCCTGGCTGCCTTCCGAAACCTTGGCCAGCTCACTCTGCCAAGCGGGTCTGACCTGATAGCGTTCGCTGCCTGCAAGCAGGGCATCAAGCGCCGCGCGCAGGGTACGGGTGACCTGGGCGACGTAGGTCGGGCTGCGTTGTCGTCCCTCGACCTTGATTGCGCGCACGCCGATCTTGAGGATGTCTGGAAGGATGGACAGGACGTTGAGGCTGGTCGGCTCTTCCAGCGCGTAGTAGGTATCGCCGCGCACCTCGAAGCGACCCTTGCACAGGGTCGGGTAGCCGGCCGGCTCACGGTCGCCGAAGCGGTCGATGAGGATGCCATTGAGCCGAGTTTCCATGGCCCCGGGTTGCTTGTCCCACTTCACGTACTTGGCCGGCGAGCAGGCGCCGACGGTGTTGGGCGACTCGCCGCAGGCATAGGACGACAGCCAGCAGCGCCCCTCGTTCATCACGCACAGGCTGCCGAAGCCGAACACCTCGATCTCGACGCTGGTGTTGCGGATCACGTTTTCAACCTGGGCCAGGGTCAGCACACGCGGCAGGACGGCGCGGCGAATGTTGAACTCCCGCTGGCAGAAATTGATCGCCTCGTAGCTGGTTGCCGAGCCCTGGACTGACAGGTGCAGGCGCTGCTGCGGGTGGCGGCGGGTGGCGTAATCGAGCAGGCCGATGTCGGCCAGGATGATCGCGTCCACGCCAAGGTCAACCGCGTTGTCCACCGCCCGTTGCCAGTCGGCGGTGCGACCAGCCTGGGGGAAAGTGTTGATGGCCAGCAGGACTTCGCGCCCCTTGGCGTGGGCGTAACGGATGCCGTCACTCATGCCTTTGGGGTCGAAATTCAGGCCGGCGAAATTGCGTGCGTTGGTGTCGTTCTTGAAGCCGAGATACACGGCATCGGCACCGTGGTCCACGGCAGCCTTGAGCGCAGGCAGGCTGCCGGCCGGGCAAACGAGATCGGGCAGAGAGGGCATGGCGTCAATGATCGCGGGAGGGACTGGGGAGTATAGCCACTGTCGCTTCGGTACCATTGATCCTCATCAAAGCCCTCGCTCGTGCTAGGATTTCAACAACTGTTCCTGCAACCGTGACCCAGTTTCCATGTCCGAAAATCGCGTTCTCGTAGTCGATGATGAAGCCATCAACCTGATGCTGATCGAGGATTTCCTCGATCAGGAGAAGCTGGCGTTGGAACTGTTCAGCGATCCACTGGCAGCCTGGCAGCGTTTGTCCGGACCCGACGGCGAATTTTCGCTGGTTGTCCTCGACCGGATGATGCCCGGCATTGATGGTATGGAACTGCTGCGCCGGATCAAGGCAGAGCCGCGCTTCGACGACGTTCCCGTGATCATGCAGACGGCAGCTTCGGCACCGGAGCAGGTGCGAGAAGGTCTGGAAGCGGGTGCCTACTATTACCTGACCAAGCCCTACGCGCCTGAGGCGCTGATTTCCATCGTTCGGGCAGCGCTTGAAGATCGGCGTGCGCGGGCCTCGTTGCGTTCACGGGCGGCGCATCTGGAAGAGGCGCAGAAGTTGCTGCTCGGCGCCGAGTACCGTTTTGCCACGCTGGAGGATGTGTCCTGTCTGGTGCCGGTACTGGCGGCGCTGTGTCCCGAACCGGACCGGGTTGCTCCGGGGCTTTCCGATCTCATGCTCAACGCGGTTGAGCACGGTAATCTCGGCATCACCTACCGGGAAAAATCGCTGCTCAAGTGGGATGGCGACTGGGAGGCGGAAATCCGGCGGCGTCTGGACATGCCACAGTTTCGCGGGCGCTGGGCGACGATACGGGTTGCCCGCGATGACCATTCCATCTCCTTCCGCATTGCCGACCAAGGCGAAGGTTTTGACTGGCAGCGCTTTCTCGATTTCGATCCGGAGCGCGCTTTCGATCCGAATGGCCGAGGCATCGCCATGGCTCGTCTGACCAGTTTTTCCAGCCTTGCCTACGAGGGCTGCGGCAACATCGTCACGGCCCGCGTCAACGTGGCACCTGCTGGCTGATTGCCGCGGGATCAGCGAATGACGATTCCTGGCTTGTAACCCAGACTACTGCGAATCCGCTCGGCGATCTTTTCGGCGTCAGGGCGAGTGGCATAGGGGCCCAGTTGCAGACGGTGCAGCCCGCCGGCCTGGATAATGTGCATTTCCTCGCGCACCCAGTCGAGTTCTCCACTCAGGTGACCCCTCAGGTTGTCGGCGTTGTCGGCGTTGGCGAACGCGCCCAATTGCAGGTAGACACCGCCCGGCAGGGGTTTTTCTACTGCCGGCGGGGGGGCGGGTTGCACTGGCGGCGCGACCTGGGCGTAAGTGGCAGGGCCGGTGTTCGGGGTGATCGTTTCGATCTCGACTTCCGCGCTGCCGTTGCGAATGATGTCCAGTTTGTGCGCCGCTACGTAGGAAAGGTCGATGATGCGCCCGGCGTGGAAGGGGCCGCGGTCGATGACGCGGACGACGACCGAGCGTCCATTGCTCAGGTTGCGGACCCGGACGTATGAAGGCAGAGCCAGGGTCGGATGGGCGGCGGTCATGGCGAACATGTCGTAAGGTTCGCCGATTGAAGTTTTCTGCCCGTGAAATTTCTTGCCATACCAGCTGGCCAGTCCGCGTTCCTTGTGCGGGCGGATCGAGTTGTGCGGCTCGTAGCGTTTGCCGAATACCTCGTACGGGCGCTGAGCCGGTTTGTGCAGTGGCTCCCACCGGGGTACGGCGTCGGGAATCTGGTCGAGGTTCTCCGGAATATCCGTACCCGGGCCGTCATCCTTGTAGTAACCGCCGCCGCGGGAGGTCGCAGGTGCTGATGCCGGTCGGCTGCCGGCGGTTGTCGGCGCTGCTTGCGGTTGTTCGCCGGCCGGCCGTTCCGGCTGACTGCCGCAGGCTGTCAGCAACAGGGATAGGGTGAGCGGGACGAACAGGTGGAAGGGATATCTCATTTCTTCACCAGCATGCGATGGGTGTGAATGCTCATCAGGATGCCGACCCCGAGCATCAGGGTGACCAGCGCGGTGCCGCCGTAACTGATGAAGGGCAGCGGAACGCCGACTACCGGCAGAATACCCGAGACCATGCCCATGTTGACGAAGGCGTAGATGAAGAAAACCAGCGTCAAAGCGCCGGCGAGCAGACGCGAGAAGAGGGTCGGTGCGGCGGCGGCGATCATCAGTCCGCGCCCGATCAGCAGGGTGAACAGGACGAGCAGTACGCCGTTGCCGAGCAGCCCCCATTCCTCGGAGAAGACGGCGAATATGAAATCGGTGTGTTTTTCCGGAATGAATTCGAGATGGGTCTGGGTGCCGTTCAGATAGCCCTTGCCCAAGCCGCCGCCGGAACCGATGGCGATGGTCGACTGGATGATGTGGTAGCCCGCGCCAAGTGGGTCGGAGCTGGGGTCGAGCAGCGTCAGGACGCGTCGTCGCTGGTAGTCGTGCATCATGCTCCACATCATCGGCATGGCGGCGCCAAAGGCGGCGCCCATGCCGAGCATGACCTTCCACGGCAGGCCGGCAAAGAAGATGACGAAGAAGCCCGCCGCGCCGATCAGCAGCGAGGTGCCCAGATCGGGCTGCTTGAGCACAAGGGCAATCGGTAGCAGGAGGATGATGCCGGCGACGAAGAAGTGTTTGCCGCGCAGCATCGATTCATGTTTCTGGAAGTACCAGGCCAGCATCAGCGGCATGGCGATCTTCATGATCTCCGATGGCTGGATGCGCATCACGCCAAGCGAAATCCAGCGCCGCGATCCGTTTACCACGATCCCGAACAGCGCCACTGCGATCAGCAGCACCAGGCCGAGCAAGTAGAGCGGCACGGCAAAGCGCATCAGCGTTTGCGGCGGGGTGCGCGCCACAGCAAACATGACCACGGTGGATGCGGCGATGTTGATCAACTGCCGGTCCAGCTTCCAGAAACCATCGCTCGCTGTCGCGGAATAGATGCTCATCAGGCCGATACCCATCAAGGCCATGACTATCATGAACAGTGGCAGGTCGAGATGGGCGAAGATGCCCTGGATGAGGCGCTTAATCAGCTTCATCGGTGGTTTCCTCCGCCTGTTCGACCGCGCTTTCTTCCTCTTCTTCCGGGCTGGAAACTTCGGGTGCCGGGCCGCCCGGGCGCTGACCTGTCAGGTGATAGTCAAACACCTGGCGCGCGATCGGGGCCGCTGACTGGGCACCAAATCCCCCGTTTTCGACCATCACCGCAACGACGATCCTGGGATGATCGACCGGAGCGAAAGCGACGTACCAGGAGTGGTCGCGCAGACGCTCCCGAACCTGGCCGGCGATGTATTTCTGGCCTCCCTTGAGGCTGAACACCTGGGCGGTCCCAGTCTTGCCGCCGGATTCATAGCTTGCCCCGGCGAAGGCCCGGGCGCCGGTACCCTCACGGACGACGCCGGCCATCCCCCGCTTGATCACTTCGACATGCTCGCGCTTCAGTTCGATCTGGCGCACCGGTTGCGGTTCGACCATGCGGACTTCGCCGGTGGTCGGGTTGGTGATCGAATGCACCAGGTGCGGACGGAAGACCCTTCCGTAGTTGAGGATGTTGGCCAGTGCGTGGGCCATGTGCAGGGTCGAGTAGGCGTTGTAGCCCTGGCCGATGCCGACCGAGATGGTTTCGCCAGGGTACCATTTCTGCTGTTCGCGCTTCTTGAAACGCCGTTGCTTCCACTCCGGTGACGGCAGGATACCGGTCGCTTCGCCGGGAATGTCGATTTCGGTGCGCCGGCCCAGTCCAAGTTCGCCCATGAAGCGGGCGATATTGTCGATGCCCATGTCGTTGGCGAGGACGTAGTAGTAGGTGTTGCAGGAAACGACGATGGATTTGTGCATGTCGACCATGCCGTGGCCGCCGACCTTGTCGTCCATGAAGCGCCGGTTGCCGAACTGGAAGAAGCCCGGGTCGGCAATCGTCTGGCTGGCGGTGCGCTTGCCGGTGGTCAGCGCGCCCAGCGCCATCAAGGGCTTGAAGGTCGAGCCGGGCGGGTAGGTACTGTAGATGGCGCGGTTGAGCAGGGGTTTGTCCGGGTGGTTGTTCAACTCGTCCCAGTCGTCGAAGCGGATGCCGTCGACGAACAGGTTGGGGTCGAAGGCGGGCGACGAGACCAGTGCCAGAACTGCGCCATTGCTTGGATCGATGGCCGCCAGCGAACCCCGGCGGCCGCCGAAAGCCTGCTCGGCAACGCGCTGCAGCTCGGCGTCGAGCGTCAGCGTCAGGTTGTTGCCCGGAATCGGCGCCGTCTGCGACATGATTCGCACCGCGCGTCCGCCGGCGTCCACCTCAACCTGTTCGTAGCCGGCGGTGCCGTGGAGTTCGAACTCGTAGTGGGCTTCCAGGCCGACCTTGCCGATCTGTTCGGTTCCCTTGTAGTTCGCTTCGTGACCGCTGGCCTCGATCATTTCCTTGTCTTTGGTATTGATCCGGCTGATATAGCCGATGGCGTGCGCGGCCAGCGAGTTTTCGGGATATTGCCGGAACAGCCGGGCCTTCACCTCGACACCGGGGAAGCGGTAGCGGTGGGCGGCAAAGCGTGCCACTTCTTCGTCGGACAGGCGGGTACGGATGGGAATCGACTCGAAATTCTTCGATTCCTCGAGTAATCGCTTGAAGCGGCGCCGGTCCTTGAGCTGGATTTCGACGATTTCGTTGAGCTTGTCGATGGTGTCTTCAAGCCCCATGGTCTTCGAGGGCGTGATTTCCAGCGTGAAAGCGGAATAATTGCGGGCCAGGATGACACCGTTGCGGTCGACGATATTGCCGCGATTTGGCATCACCGGGACCAGCGAGATGCGGTTGCTCTCCGCACGCGTCGCGTAGTAGTCATGCTGCAGGATCTGCAGGTAGAAAAAACGCCCGAACAGCAGGAGAAAGCAGAGCAGCACCAGACTGCCGGCAAAAACGACCCGGCTGCGGAAGCGGTCGGAATCCTGCTCGCTATGATGAAAATCGTTCATTGCGGGCGCATCAGAGCGGACGGTTGTCGTCGCGCTCGACCGGCTGATATTGCGGCAGCAGCAGCAGGAAGGTCGCGGGGATCCATAGCAGCGTCGCGATCAACGGTCCGAGCAGGTAACCCCAGCCAGGGAAATCGGCGCCGACCAGCATGCGCATGGCCAATTGCACGAACTGGCTGGCGAGCAGCAGGGGGAGTACCTGCAGCGCCTGCTGGGCAAGCGGAAACCACAGGATGCGTCTTGACTGGGCGGCGGCGAAGTAGGCAAGCAGCACATAGGCCAGGCAATGTTGGCCGAGCACGGCGCCATCGGCGACATCCATCGCCAGTCCGAGCAGGAAAGCCCAGCCCATGCCGACCCGTCGCGGCTCGCGGATGCTCCAGAAACAGAGGACCAGCGCCACCCAGTCCGGAATGCCCGGCCAATGCGAGGTTGGCAGGAGATTGAGGAGCAGCGCCGCAAGCAGGCTGAAAACGATGAACCAGGGTCGGACCGGCAGCAGGATGCGGGAAGAGGAAAAGGTCGGTTGCATCAGCGTGCTTCGGCGTTACCCGGGGTGCCGGTGTTACCACTGCGTCCGTCGACTTCCGGCGGACGCGGTGCCTGGGGCTGGCGCGGCGAGAGAATCAGCACTTCACCAAAGTTTTCGACCGCGGCCACCGGGGTGCACAGGATGCGGGCGAAGGCATAGGAATTCTCGCGCTCGATGCTGACCACGCGAGCAACCGGGAAGCCGGGCAGGTAGACACCGTCCAGGCCCGAAGTGACCAGCAGGTCGCCTTCCTTGATGTCGGCGTTGGCCGGGATGTAGCGCAGTTCAAGCTGTCCGCGGCCGAGGCCGAAGACCACCGAGCGCTGACCGCTGCGTACCACCTGGACCGGGACCGTCTGGTCCTTGTCGGTGATCAGGGTGATTTCCGACGAGAACGGGAAAATGCGGGTGACCTGCCCGACCACGCCGGACTCGTCGATCGCCGGCTGACCGGCGACGATGCCCGATTGCTGGCCCTTGTCCACAATGATCTTGCGCGAGAAAGGGTCGCGCGCGGTGTACATGATGCGGGCAACCTCGCCGCTGGCTTTTTCGCGTTCCTTGACCGCCAGCAGCTTGCGCAGGCGGTCGTTTTCGCTTTCCAGATGGGCGAGGCGCAGCAGGTTGGGCGCGGTCTGTAGCTGGGCCTGCTTGAGTTGGGTATTTTCCTCGAGCAGGCTGTCCAGTCCGCGCAGATAGGCTGCCGCGTTGTCGACCAGGCTGCCCGGTGTCTGAGCAATGCGCTGGATCGGATCGGTGACCAGGGCGATGCTCTGGCGCATCAGATCGAGACTTTTCAGGCGCAGGTCGACGACGAACAGCGCCAGCGAGAGCGCCAGATAAAACGTCAAAAGGGCCAGCGGTGCTGGCCCTCTCTTGAAGAAAGGCGGTGGAGCGTGGTCGGTCCCGGCCATCGCGATCATTCCTGCAATCCTGGAGGCTGCGCGTTAATCCGAGGCAAAGATGCTACCCAGCTTGTCCATTTTTTCCAGCGCCATGCCGCAGCCCCGGGCAACACAGGTCAGCGGTTCGTCGGCAACGATCACCGGCAGGCCGGTTTCTTCCATCAGCAGGCGGTCGAGGTCGCGCAACAGGGCGCCACCGCCGGTCAGGACCATGCCCTTCTCGGCGATGTCGGCGCCGAGTTCCGGCGGCGTCTTTTCCAGGGCCGACTTGACGGCGGAAATGATCTGGTTGAGCGGGTCGGTCAGCGCTTCGAGGATTTCGTTCGACGAGATCGTGAACTTGCGCGGGATGCCTTCGGCCTTGTTGATGCCGGAGACTTCCATTTCCTTGACCTCGGCGCCGGGGAAGGCCGAGCCGATGGTCTTCTTGATGTTTTCGGCGGTGTTCTCGCCGATCAGCATGCCGTAGTTGCGGCTGATGTAGTTGATGATCGCCTCGTCGAGCTTGTCGCCGCCGACACGCACCGAACCGGCATAGACCATGCCGCCGAGCGAAATGACGCCGACTTCGGTGGTGCCGCCGCCGATGTCGACGACCATCGAGCCGGTCGCGTCGGAAACCGGCAGGCCGGCGCCGATGGCGGCGGCCATCGGTTCCTCGATCAGGTAAACCTGGCTGGCGCCGGCGCCGAGGGCCGATTCGCGGATGGCGCGGCGTTCGACCTGGGTCGAGCCGGAGGGCACGCAGATGATGATGCGCGGGCTCGGCGAAAACAGCTTGGAATCGTGTGCCTTCTTGATGAACTGCTTGAGCATCTGCTCGGTGACGGTGAAGTCGGCGATCACGCCATCCTTCATCGGCCGGATGACGGTGATGCTGCCGGGGGCCTTGCCCAGCATTTCCTTGGCTTCCTTGCCGACGGCCTGGATGGTTTTCTTGGCGTTGGGGCCGCCTTCGAGGCGGATCGCAACGACCGACGGCTCATCGAGGACGATCGAGCGGCCACGCACGTAAATCAGCGTATTGGCCGTGCCGAGGTCGATGGCAAGGTCGTTGGAAAAATACTTGGAGAGAAATCCGAACATCTGTTGTGCTCCGCGTTGGGGGGTGCGGTAGATAAAGCTTTTATGATACCTTATAACGCTTTCGTTTTTAAGACTTTGTGCGCTGCAGAATGTCTTTTTCAAGCCATGTCGCTTACACCAGAACAGGTTAAACGGATCGCTCATCTCGCCCGCATCGAGGTCAGCGAAGCCGAGGCTCTGACCACCCAGGGCCATCTCAACGGGATTTTCGCGTTGATCGAGCAGATGCAGGCAGTCGATACCACGGGCGTCGAACCGATGGCTCATGCTCAGGACGTTTCCCAGCGTCTGCGCACCGACGTCGTCAGCGAATCCGACCGGCGCGCCGCCTACCAGGCTGTCGCCCCGGAAGCCGAGGCGGGTCTGTATCTGGTACCGAAGGTGATCGAATGATCGACAAGACACTGAAGCAACTGGCGCAGGCGCTGGCGGCGAAGGAAATCTCCAGCGTCGAGTTGAGCACGCTGTTCCTCGACCGGATCGAGAGGTTGAACCCCGACATCAACGCCTTTGTCACCGTTGACCGTGAACAAACGCTGAGCATGGCTGCTGCCGCTGATGCGCGCATTGCTGCCGGCACGGCCGGGCCGCTGACCGGTATTCCGATCGCTCAGAAGGACATCTTCTGCGCCGAAGGCTGGCGTACCACCTGCGGCTCGAAGATGCTCGCCGACTTCGTCGCGCCATACAACGCGACGGTGATCGAAAAGATGCACCGTGACGCCGGTCTGGTCCTGCTTGGCAAAACCAATATGGACGAGTTCGCGATGGGCTCGTCGAATGAGACTTCCTTCTTCGGCCCGGTGAAAAACCCCTGGGACCGTACGCGTGTTCCCGGTGGTTCGTCGGGCGGTTCAGCCGCGGCGGTCGCCGCCCGTCTGGCGCCAGCGGCGACCGGCACCGACACCGGCGGCTCGATCCGCCAGCCGGCGGCGCTGTGCAACCTGACCGGCCTCAAGCCGACCTACGGTGTCGTCTCGCGCTACGGCATGATTGCCTACGCTTCGTCGCTTGATCAGGGCGGCCCGATGGGTGCCACCGCCGAGGATTGCGCGCTGCTGCTCAACACCATGGCCGGCTTCGACGTGCGCGACTCGACCTCGCTCGAACGCCCGGCCGAGGATTACACGCGCAATCTTGAGCAGCCGCTGGCCGGCCTGCGTATCGGCCTGCCCAAAGAGTTCTTCGCCGCCGGTTGCGATGCCGGGGTGATGGCCACGGTGCAGGAAGCGATCAACGAATACCGCCGGCTCGGCGCGACCATCGTCGATGTCTCGCTGCCCAACTCGCACCTCTCGGTGCCGGCCTACTACGTCATTGCGCCGGCCGAGGCGAGCTCGAACCTGAGCCGTTTCGACGGCGTTCGCTATGGCTACCGCGCGCCGGATTACGGCAACCTCGACGACATGTACATGAAGACGCGGGCGCAGGGTTTCGGCGAGGAGGTCAAGCGCCGCATCCTGATCGGCACCTACGTCCTCTCGCACGGCTACTACGACGCCTACTACCTGCAGGCGCAGCGTATCCGCCGCTTGATCGCCAACGATTTCGTCGAGGCTTTCAAATCCTGCGACGTGATCCTCGGGCCGACCTCGCCGACGACCGCGTTCAAGCTCGGCGAAAAGTCCGCCGACCCGGTGCAGATGTATCTCTCAGACATCTACACCATCGCCGTCAACCTGGCCGGCCTGCCAGGCATGGCGTTGCCTTGCGGTTTTGCTGGCGACCTGCCAGTTGGCCTGCAACTGATCGGCAACTATTTTGACGAGGCACGCCTGCTCAACGTTGCCCATCGCTATCAGCAGGCCACCGACTGGCACCTGCGTTCACCGCGAGGCATCGAATAAGATGCGCTTACCGATTTCCGCCCTGCTTCTCAGCCTGCTCATGGCTGCCTGTTCAACGCCGCCGTCGGCGCCGGATTCCGTCCCTGAGCCAGCCGCGAAGACGGCCCCGTCAGCGGCCGAGTCCACGCCGAAGTTCAAGAATTCGACGCTGAAATACCTGGCCAACCGCAACCTGAAGCCGCAGCCGACGCGGCCGCTGAATGTCCGCTCGCGGTGTTCGCACAGCGATGCGATCGGGACCGTCACCCGGCTCAACCTGCTGGTCAAGGAGGCCGAAGTCAAATCCTTTGACGCCCGGGTCAGCATGAAGGGGCACGGCACCTGCTCCTTCAACATGCAGGACTTTGCCCAGGACGCCAAGTTGCCGCAGGTCCTGTTGCGGCACAAGAAGGATAACAACTGTACCGTCCGCATGTGGGAGCAGGGGCACAACGTGACCATCGCCTTCAACAGTTGTCGGAACTCCTGCGAGGGCAAGGCATTCGACTATCTCTGGCCGGTCGTCGTCGACGCACGCAACGGTCGCTGTCACTGAACGGAATCAAGCATGACTCAATGGGAAGTTGTCATCGGTATCGAGACCCACGCACAACTGGCGACGGTTTCGAAGATTTTCTCCGGCGCTTCGACCGCCTTCGGCGCGGCGCCGAATACCCAGGCCTGCGCCGTCGATCTTGCCCTGCCTGGCGTCCTGCCGGTACTGAATCGCCAGGCCGTCGAGTGCGCAATCCGCTTCGGTCTGGCAATCGGAGCCCAGGTCGCGCCGAAATCGGTGTTCGCCCGCAAGAATTACTTCTATCCTGACCTGCCCAAGGGCTATCAGATCAGTCAGTTCGAGCTGCCAGTGGTCCAGGGTGGTGCGCTGACGGTCCAGGTGGGTAGCGGCGACAAGGCTTACGAAAAGACCATCACGCTGACCCGCGCTCATCTCGAAGAAGATGCCGGCAAGTCGCTGCACGAGGATTTCCACGGCAAGTCGGGGATCGACCTCAACCGGGCCGGTACCCCCTTGCTTGAAATCGTCACCGAGCCGGACATGCGTTCGTCCGACGAAGCCGTCGCCTACGCCCGCGCCCTGCATGCCCTGGTCCAGTGGATCGGCATCTGCGACGGCAACATGCAGGAAGGTTCCTTCCGTTGCGATGCCAACGTTTCGGTCCGCCCCAGGGGGCAGGCCGAGTTCGGTACGCGGCGCGAGATCAAGAACCTCAACTCCTTCCGTTTCCTCAAGGAAGCCATCGACTACGAAGTCCAGTGGCAGATCAACGAAATCGAAGAAGGGCGCAAGATCCAGCAGGCCACCGTGCTGTTCGACCCCGATACCGGCGCGACGCGGACCATGCGCACCAAGGAAGATGCGCACGACTATCGCTATTTCCCCGATCCCGATCTGCTGCCCCTGGTCATTGATGAATCCTGGATCGACCGCGTACGTGGCGAGCTGCCCGAATTGCCGCAGCAGATGCGTGAGCGCTTCTGCGCCGAGCTGGGCCTGTCGGCCTACGATGCCGCAACGCTGACCGCCAGTCAGGACATCGCCGCTTATTACGAAGCGACCCTGGCCGTTGCCGGGCTGGCCAATGCCAAGCCCTGTGCCAACTGGGTGATGGTCGATCTGGCTGCCCGCCTTAACAAGGAAGGTCGCGAAATCGCCGCTGCGCCGGTGTCGCCGCAACAACTGGGCGGGCTGATCCAGCGGATTGCCGATGGCACCATTTCCAACAACATTGCCAAAAAAGTGTTCGAAGCGCTGTGGAGTGGAGAGGGCGCAACGGCCGACGAAGTCATCGAGAAGCAGGGGCTGCGGCAGATCACCGACAGTGGCGCCATCGAGGCGCTGGTCGACGAAGTGCTGGCGGCGAATGCGGCGAACGTCGCCGAATATCGGGCCGGCAAGGAAAAGGCTTTCAATGCTCTGGTCGGCCAGGTGATGAAGGCGGCCAAGGGCAAGGCCAACCCGCAGCAGGTCAATGAGCTGCTGAAGAGGAAGCTGGCGGGCTAGGCGGCGTTGGCTGGCTGGGGAGGCGCCCGGTCAACTCGAAGTAGCGCCGGCGGTCGTTGTCGTACTTGGCGCGGATGGCGTCGAGTTCCTTGCGCTTGACCTGGATCAGCTCCTGCTGCAAGCGGATTTCGTGGCCCACCGTGCGCAGCTTGACGTCGAGTTCGGCCGGCACCGTGCCGCGCTTGTAGAACTCGGCCTCTTCGGCGAGTTTGCGCTGGCGTTGCTGTAAATCGCGGATTTTCGCGGTGGCGTTCTGGATGCTCAGCTTGACGTCGCTTTCGCTCTTCTGCTGGGCGATGTCGATGTCCTCGGCGGTGGCATAAGTGGTCAGCAAAGCCTGGTCGATCCGCCGTTGCTCCAGCCGTTTTTCCTCTTCCTCGCGCTTGCGTTCGGCTTCTGCGGCGGCGGCAGCTTTTTGCTCGGCGGTCAGTGGTGCGGGGACATTGCGGGTCAGGTTGCCGGCCCGGTCGTAAATCCGGTAGGCCTGCCCCCGGCACTGCTGCGGCAGCGTGTCGGCACAAATGCGACGACCACCACCCGGCTCGTTGCAACAGTAAAGCTCTCCCGACGCCGCCCAGGCCGGCGTAGCCAGCAGGGCAAGCAGGAGGGGGGCGAGGTGGTTACGCATCGACACCGTAGCGTTCCCGGTAAGCGGAAACCGCCGCCCGATGGTCGGCGAATTCGTCATGTTGGCCAAGGAATTGCAACAGGTCGCGCAGGCCGGCGACGGCCAGCACCGGGATGCCGTAATCGCGTTGAACCTCCTGGACGGCCGACAACTCGCCCTGACCCCGTTCCTGTCGGTCAAGGGCGATTAATACGCCGGCCGGCGTGGCGCCAGCAGCACGAATCAGCTCGACCGATTCGCGGACCGAGGTGCCGGCGGAAATCACGTCGTCCACGATGAGAACGCGGCCCTGCAGCGGTGCGCCGACAATGGTGCCGCCTTCGCCGTGGTCCTTTGCTTCCTTGCGATTGAAGGCAAAGGGATAGTTGTTGCCGGCCCTGGCCAGCGCGATGGATATTGCCGCAACCAGCGGGATGCCCTTGTAGGCAGGGCCGAACAGCATGTCGAAGTCGACGCTGCCGGCTTGCGCTGCTTTCGCGTAGAATTCGGCGAGCCGCCCGAGCGAAGCGCCATCGTTGAACAGGCCGGCGTTGAAGAAGTAGGGCGACAGCCGCCCGGCCTTGGTCTTGAATTCGCCAAAACGCAGTACCTTGCACTGCAAGGCGAACTCGATGAACTCCTGACGAAAATCCATAAATCTCCAGTTCCGGTCCGGAAACGACCGACACCGCGCAATGTTACGCATCATCTCCCTGAACCTCAATGGCATCCGTTCCGCCTGGAACAAAAACCTCCTGCCCTGGCTGCAGCAACAGCATGCCGATGTCGTCTGCGTGCAGGAACTCAAAGCCCAGCTTGCCGACCTGAGCCCGGAAATGTGCTCGCCCGATGGCATGCATGCAAATTACCACCCCGCCGAAAAAAAGGGCTACAGCGGTGTCGGTATCTGGAGCCGTGAAGCGCCACTCGGCGT
Source organism: Betaproteobacteria bacterium UBA5582 (assembly GCA_002425245.1). Taxonomy (GTDB): domain Bacteria; phylum Pseudomonadota; class Gammaproteobacteria; order Burkholderiales; family Rhodocyclaceae; genus Azonexus. The sequence goes on from DILW01000122.1 coordinate 28,792, forward strand.
TGTCGCCGGTTTCGGCGGTGGTGAGTTCGATAGCGAAGGTCGCTACCTGCGCGCTGATTTTGGCAATCTGTCGGTGATTTCCCTCTATCTTCCTTCCGGCTCGTCCTCGCCGGAACGGCAGGAAGCAAAGTTCCGCTTTCTCGAAGTTTTTTTCCCAAAAATGCAGGCCTTGCGAGCCGAGGGCAGGGAAATAGTGATCTGCGGCGACTGGAACATAGCGCATCGGGAAATTGACCTGAAGAACTGGAAATCGAACCAGAAGAACTCCGGTTTTCTCCCCGAAGAGCGGGCCTGGTTGACCCGTGTCTTCGATGAGCTGGGCTGGGTAGACGTCTATCGGCGCCTGTATCCCGAGGCTGCTGGCGAGTCCTACACTTGGTGGAGCAACCGCGGACAGGCCTGGGCCAAGAATGTCGGTTGGCGTATCGACTACCAGATTGCCACCCCGGGTATTGCCGCATGCGCCCGCCAGGCGAGTGTGTTCAAGGACACGCGATTTTCCGATCATGCGCCGCTGATCATCGACTACGACTGGGTTCCGGCGTGCAATGCGAATTGATTTAAGGCGCCGGAAGGGCTAACCTGTAATTCCCATAACCGCATGCAGACGAGGTTCGAAAATGTCAGAACAAATGACCACCGCCAACAAGGACAAACTGGTTTCCGACCTGCGTGTCGTGATTTCCGATACCGAAGAGCTCCTGCGCGCCACCACCGGTGTCGCCGGCGAGAAGGTGGGTGAGTTGCGTGAGCGCCTTACCGTCCGTTTGCGCGACGCGAAGGAACGTATCGTTGACCTGGAACACGCCGTGATCGACAAGACCAAGGCGGCTGCCCGGGCAACCGACGATTTCGTGCATGACGAGCCGTGGAAAGCGGTTGGCGTCGCTGCTGTTGTCGGTCTCGCTCTGGGTGTGCTGATCGGTCGCCGTTAATCGGATGTCCGGTCAGTTGCCTCCCGAAGAAGCGGCTCGCGCGGGACTGTTCTCGTCCCTCAAGAATGTTCTCGCCACGCTCCTGTCGATCGGCAGGACGCGAGCGGAACTGCTTGCTGTCGAAATCGAGGAAGAGAAGTACCGCTTGATCGCGATGTGGGGCAAGGCCATCGGTGCGGCCTTCCTGATTGCCCTCGGCGTGATCATGGCGGTATTCAGTCTGGCGCTGGCGTTCTGGGAGCAGCGGGTAGTGGTTTTCGGACTGTTCGCCGCCTTGTTCTTCGTCGGCGCTGCGGTGCTGGTGTTTTCCCTGCGCCAGCAGGCGAAATCCCCGAGCCGCTTGTTCCGCACCAGTCTGTCGGAACTCGATGCCGACATCGCCCAGTTGCGCGGCGCGAACCGGGAATGAACGAGAAACTGCTTGAGCTGGCAGCCCGCCGCGGTGCCCTGGCGGCGCGCATTGTCCAGCAGCGCGAGACGCTGGCCCGCGAAGCCGATGCCCTGAGCGGCGTGTTTTCTGCCGGCGATGCTGTCCTTCGCGGCATTGATTGGCTCAAACAACATCCGTTGGCGGTTGGCACTGCGGTTGCTGGCGCCGTGGCACTGCGCCCGCGGCGAGCCCTGCGCTGGGCGCGCCGCGGCTTCTTCATGTGGCGCGGCTGGAAGGCCGTGCGCAATTCCCTGGCGCGACTCTGACGCGCTTCAGTTTGCTGGCTGGCGCTGCTCGTCCTGTTCCGACCAGGGTGCTACTTTCAGCAACAGCAGCATGCCGGGAATAGCCAGGAAAAAACACAGCCAGAAGAACTGCGTCCACCCCATGGCTTCGACCAACCAGCCGGCAGTGGCATTGATGAAGGTGCGCGGAACCGCCATCAGGCTGGTGAATAGTGCGAGCTGGGTGGCCGTGTAAGCCGGGTGCGTGGTCCGTGCCATGAAAGCCACGAAAGCAGTGGTGCCGAGTCCGGCGCCAACGGCCTCGCCGGCGATGACGATGGCCAGCGTTGCAAGGCGGGCCGGATTCGATTCGCCGGGACCGATCCAGGCCATCCAGACAAATCCCAGGATGGTGACGAACTGGACCAGGCCGAACAGCCACAAGGCGCGGTTGATCCCCAGCTTGATCATCCAGATGCCGCCGAGGATGCCACCGATAACCATCGGCCACAGCCCGGCGTTCTTGGCAATCACCCCGATTTCGGTCTTGGTGTAGCCCATGTCCAGGTAGAACGGGGTGGCCAGGGCAGTGCACAATGAATCGCCGAGCTTGTAGAAGAACAGGAAGGCAAGCACCAGCAAGGCCGATTGCACGCCATGACGGCCGAAGAATTCGCGAAAGGGTTCAACCACGGCGTCGCGTAGCGTGCGTGGGGTGTTCGCGGCAGCGAGCGGTTCCTTGACCGACAGCGTCATCAGCAGGCCGGGAATCATGAAGGCGGCGGTGATCACGAACACCTGACTCCACGGCAGATGGTCGGCGAGGATCAGCGATAGCGAGCCGGGAACCAGCCCGGCGATGCGGTAGGCATTGACGTGGATGGCGTTGCCCAGACCGAGTTCATGGTCGGGCAGGATTTCGCGCCGGAAAGCGTCGAGCGCGATGTCCTGGGTGGCCGAGAGAAAAGCTAGCAAGGCGGTCAGGCCGATCACCAGCGAAAGATTTTCTACCGGCGACAACTGGCCAAGCCAGCCGATGGCGGCAATCAGCCCGATCTGCGAAACGAACATCCAGCTGCGGCGTCGTCCCAGCCAGGGCAGGATGCCGTAGCGGTCGAGTAGTGGCGCCCACAGAAATTTCCAGGTGTAGGGGAACTGAATCAGGGCAAAGGCACCGATGGCGCGCAGCGAAAGCCCTTCGGTCTTCAACCAGGCGGGCACCAGGTTGAGCAACAGGTAGAGCGGCAGGCCCGAGGCAAAACCGGTGAAGATGCAGATCAGCATCCGCCGGTTCCACATCGCGTTCAACCAGGCGGGCATCAGCGTGGACGCGTCAAGCGGTAAACGGCCAGGCTGCCGAGGAAATTCAGGTCGCGTGGCGAGTCGGCGAGGACGATTTCTCCGGCTTCATCGAGGACGCGCCGCTCGACGATGGTCAGGCCCATCTGCCCGCACAGGGCTTCGAAATCGAGCAGGGTGAAGAAACGGACGTTGGGCGAGTCGTACCACTGGTAGGGTAGATCCTCCGACACCGGCATGCGGCCGTCGAGTACCGAGCGCAGATTCTGCCAGTAGGCGAAGTTGGGGAAGGAAACGACCGCCTCGCGCCCGACGCGCAGCATTTCGCGCAGGATGTGCTCGGTGTGGCGCACCGTCTGCAATGTGCGCGACAGGACGACGTGGTCGAAGGCATCGTCGGCGAAGTCGGCGAGCCCCTTTTCCAGGTTGCTCTGGATGACGTTGATACCGTTGCGGATGGCGGCGAGGACGTTGGCGTCCTCGATGTCTACCCCCCACCCCTGAACGTTGCGGGTGGTGATCAGCAGCTTGAGCAGGGCGCCGTCGCCGCAGCCGAGGTCGAGCACGCGGTGACCGGGTTCGACCCAGCCGGCGATGAGATCAAAATCCGGACGTCCGAGGGTATGGGTCATAAGGCGATGTTCCCCAGGAATGCAGCGACCAGGCCGTGATAATGCGGGTCTTCCATGAGGAAGGAGTCGTGGCCGAAATTGAGGTCGATTTCGGCATAGGAAACCTTGCGCCCGTTGGCCAGCAGCGCCGCGACGATTTCCCGCGAGCGGGCCGGCGAGAAACGCCAGTCGGTGGTGAACGAGGCGACGAAGAAATTGGTGTTCGGGTGGGTGCGCCCCATCGTCTTCACCAGATCGCCGTCGTCGAGGCGGGCCGGATCGAAGTAGTCCAGCGCCTTAGTCATCAACAGGTAGGTATTGGCGTCGAAATAGCCGGCGAACTTGTCGCCCTGATAGCGCAGGTAGGATTCGACCTCGAACTCGACGTCGTAATCGAAGGCGAACGAGCCGTTGCGCAGTTCGCGGCCGAATTTCTCACCCATCTGGTCGTCGGACAGGTAGGTGATGTGGCCGAGCATGCGGGCCAGGCGCAGGCCGCGTACGGGGCGCGTGCCGTGCTCGTAATAGTGGCCGCCGTGGAAATCCGGGTCGGTCAGGATGGCTTGGCGGGCGACGTCGTTGAAGGCGATGTTCTGTGCCGTGAGCTTGGGTGCGGAGGCGATGATCAGCGCGTTGCGCACCCGCTCCGGGTAGGAAATGGTCCAGCGCAGCGCCTGCATGCCGCCCAGGCTGCCGCCCATCACGGCGGCCCAGCTGTCGATGCCGAAGCTGTCGGCCAGGCGGGCCTGAGCGGTGACCCAGTCGCTGACGGCGATGATCGGAAAGTCGGCGCCCCAGGGTTTGCCGGTGGCCGGGTTGATCGACGACGGGCCGGTCGAGCCGTGGCAGCCGCCAGGGTTGTTCAGACCGACGATGAAGAACTTGTCAGTATCGAGCGGCCGGCCAGGGCCGATGATGTTGTCCCACCAACCCACGTTGTCCGGTGCGTCAGCGTAATGGCCGGCCAGGTGGTGATGTCCGGAGAGCGCGTGGCAGACGAGAATGGCGTTGGAGCGGGCGGCGTTGAGTGTGCCGTAGGTTTCGACGGCCAGGTCGTAGGCCGGCAGGATGCCGCCGCTACGCAGATGCAGTGGCTCGCTGAAGTGGATGCGTTGTGATTCGACTACGCCAATACCCGGCATGATGATTCCAGAAACAAAAAACCCAGTTGGCTAAAACGCGAACTGGGGTCCCCGTTTTAGCGGCATTTTTTAGGCGCCCGCAATCTGAGATAAATCGGCGCCGCCGGATTGCTCCGAGCGCCCTGAAGATACCCAGTGACCGTGGAAAAGTCAATTCGCTGCATGGATGAGGAAAGTAAATGGGACTTTGGTACCATTGACGCCCGGTCAATAAACACTGAGGGGGAAGGCATGGTCGAGCAGCGGCGACATCAACGCGTCCGCTTCGGTGTTCCGCCCGCAGTGCGTGTGGGTTCCGGCGGCAGGATGGGGCAGGGCGGAATCGAGAATCTGTCGATGTCGGGGTTGATGCTGCGTTGTGACCTGCCATTGGAGATCGGTCAGCCTGCCGGATGCGAGTTCTCCCTGTTCGGCTCACCGCTGATTGACGTGGTGGTAACCGTCGTCAGTCGGCTTGGTGATCTTTATGGGGGGCGTTTCCAGACCTGTCTGATCAACCAGGTCGTTCTTGACGATGCCATCCGGGCGGCACTCGCCGGTGGGCAGGCCTCCGTGCTGTCCATGCATGAACTCGGCGGGCGCAAGATCATGCGCATTGCCGGCGGGCTTTGCGGCTCCTTGCGTAACGATTTCATGCACGCGCTGACGCGTGTCGGTGTCGATGAAATCGATCTGGCCGGTGTGACCCGGGTCGAACAGGCCGGTCTGGCCCTGTGCCTGGTTGCCACCACCCGGCATGGCGTTGCCCTGGGCACACAATCGCCCTGTTTTGCCGAAGCCTGGAAATTTGCCATGGCGCAGCCACATGGCGTCAATGTCTGATCGGGATAGTTGCGGATGCGTCGTTCAAGCGCTTTGTTGTTGATGGTTCTGGTGCTGCCGGTATCTGCGGAAGAGAACCTGTTTTTCACCGAGCTGCCGGTGGTGGCATCGGTCAGTCGCCTGCCGCAGCGACTGGCGGATGCGCCTGCCTCGGTGAGCGTGATCGATCGCGACATGATCCGTGCCTCAGGTGCCCGTTCCTTGAACGATCTCTTTCGCCTGGTGCCGGGCTTTCAGACCTTTGCCCACAGCGATGTGGCGGCGCGGGTGAACTATCACGGCATTACCGATGACAATGACTTCTCACCCCGAATGCAGGTTCTGGTTGACGGACGTTCCCTGCATTCGCCCTTGTTCCGGGGGGGCGTAAACTGGGCCTTGATTCCGGTTGCACTCGAAGACATCGAGCGAATCGAAGTGGTAAGGGGCAGCAACAGCGTTTCCTTCGGCAACAACGCCTTCATGGGGGTGGTGAACATCGTGACGATGGACCCCTCGCTGGTCCGGGGTGTTTCGCTTTCAACAAGCAACGGGTCGCAAAATGTCAGGGACCATACTCTCCGAGGGGGCGGAAAACTGGGGGACGACGGTGATTTTCGACTGGCCTATCAGGAAACCAGCGACGATGGCCTCGAGGGCCGTTATGACTGGGAAGACAGTTATCTGAACCGGCGTATCGAGGGCAGACTGGGTTATGCCTTGAGTGTTCGCGACAGTCTCGAAATTTCCTTCGGTAAGGTCGAAGGGCGCTTTCTTTCAGGATCCCTGAACCGGGTCACGCGTTTGTCCAATCCTTGCAACGATCCCCTGCGCGATCGCGAGGAATCCTCGACCTGGCTTCAGGGCCGCTGGTTGCGCAGTCTCTCGGGATCGGCCGATTTCTCGTTGCGCTACTCACTAAGCGAGGATCGCGGCGATAACACCTACGTGATTGACCCCGTGAGTTGCAAGCTCGTTGTTCCCTATCCCGTGGACAATACCTCCGGTGACTGGGGGCGGCGTCATGAAATCGAGGCAATCCACAATTTTGTGCCGGCTCGCGACACGCGTCTGGTCTGGGGGCTGAGCTGGCGTTACGACTCAATGGAATCAGAAACCATGATGCGTGGTCGTGGCAAGGAATCCCGTCAGGTCTGGCGAGCGTTTGCCAACGGGGAATGGAAGCCTTCGGCCAGGGTGACGGCAAATCTCGGCGCCTCCAGCGAGTACGACACGCTGGCTGGAAATCACCTGTCGCCACGCGCCAGCGTCGCGTTCCACCTGACGCCGGAGAACACGGTCCGGATCGGCTATACCCAGGCCTGGCGAACCGCCAGCATCCTTGCCTACCGGGCCAATCACCTGGCGCCCGATGGCAGTGCGGAGCTGGCCGGGAATCCGAATCTTCCCGCCGAACGTCTTGACAGTTGGGAGCTGGCTTACCTTGGTAATTGGCGGGATTGGCGAATGAGCCTGGATGTCCGTCATTTTCAGGAACGCATCAGCGATCGCTTGATGGCGGTGCGCCCTGCCGCAGGGCTTGCAGACTCCGAGCAGTCCATTCAGGACATCAGGATTTCCGGCTATGAACTGCAGTGGAAATGGCAACCGTTCGATTCCACCCGGCTGTTGCTGAACCATGCCAGTCTGAAAGCGCACAGCAGCCTGTCGGGGAATGGATGGTTGATTGCCGCCACGCCTGGCAGCCATTTTGAAGGAATAACTCTCGGGCCGACTGGTGCGCTTGAGCCGGAGTACGAGGTTTATCAGCGTCTGGCGGAATATTCGGCGCCGCGCAAGTCGAGCTCGGCGATGTGGATGCAGCGCTTGCCATGGGGATTCGACTTTTCGCTGATGCGTTACTGGGTCGACACGATCAAATGGACCCGCAACACACAATCTGAAAGCTATCAGCGTACCGATGCCCGCCTGGCTTACACCTTCAAGCTGGGTGGCAAACGCGGTGAGGTTGCCTACACGGCCCAGTCGCTGGACGGGAGCCACGCCGAGCAGCGCCAGCATAGTTCCCGTAGGCCGAACGGCCGTTTTGTCGACCGTCGCCACTGGCTTTCCCTGCGACTGGATTTCTAGCGACTGCTTTCAGCGCTTGCTGCCGCGCATGACCACGCCTTCGAACCAGGCGTCGAAGGGTTCCCTTGGTCCGATCGCCTTGCCGTAGGCATAGGCGATGCCCAGCTTGCGCAGGTGCTCGAGCAGCAAGGTGTCGTCGACGTCCTCGGCGATCGGGTAGATGTGCTGTTCGCTGGTGATTTCAAGAATCGCCCGCAGCAGCGCTGTTGATGTCATGCCATCACCGATGTCCCGGGTCAGGCTCTGACTCAGGCAGACATGGCTGGGGGCGAGGGTGCGCAACTGGGCGAAGGACGAGATGGCGCCGCCGAACTCACTCAGGGCGATCTGGCAACCCAACTCCCGAATACGCCTGGAAAATTCGATCAACTGGCTGGTGTGGTGGGTGCTGACGTCTTCGGCAAACATCAGATACAGCCCCTCGCCGCTGATTTCACTTGCAGCCAGTTGGGTGGCGATGAAATTGGCGGTTTCGGGGGTGTTGATTGCTGCCCGGGACAGCGGCACCAGGCAGCGCATCGAGTGCTGCTGGGCTTTGGCGCGTGCCAGCGCGGTGATCGCCGTCTCGAGGAAATGTTGATCGAAGACGCTGGCCATGTCGTAACGTTCAGCTGCGTCGATCAGGGCGCTCAGGGCGATCGGTGCCTGCCCGGGTTCGTTGAGCCGGGCGCTGAGCTCGACCATCGGCCCGCCGGGGAGGCCTGGCTGCAGGGCGCGGATGGGAACTGCTTCAATGCTCAGACGCCCTTCGGACAGGGCGCTGGACAGGCGGCTGGCCCAATTGCCGCGGTCGCGTCGGCGTTCGGTATGCGTTGCCGGTGCCATTTCGCACACCTGGTTGCGTCCCAGTTCCTTGGCGCGCAGGCAGCCGGCATCACTGAGTGCGAAGATTTCCTGAACTTCGCGAATGTCGCGAGTCACCGGCGTCAGACCGATACTGGCGCCGATGGCGAAAATCCGGTCCTGCCAGACGAAACGGTATTCGGCGGAGAGCGCGCAGATGTCCTGGGCAATTTGTCGGGCCCTGGCCAGCGTGCAATTGCTCAGCATGATGCCAAATTCATCGCCTCCCAGCCGGGCCAGCGTGTCTTCCTCGCGCAGGCGTCCCTGGAAAAGCAGGGCGATCTGACGCAACAGTTCGTCGCCGGCGAGGTGACCACAGGCGTCGTTCACCGCCTTGAAACGGTCCAGGTCGATGAACAGGACGCTGAACTCTTCGCCGCCCGCAAGTACCGCATTCAATGCCTTGTCCAGCCGCAGTTCGAATTCTCGCCGGTTCACCAGCCCGGTCAGGGCGTCGTGCCTGGCCTGGAAGACGAGTTGGGCGGTGGCTTCCTCGATACGCGCCTGCATCGACTGGTGGGCTTCCTGAATGTGGCTGGCCATGTCGTTGAAACCGTCTTCGAGAATGCGAAGTTCGCCACTCGATTTCGCGGAAACGCGCGTGTCGAGATGTCCCGCAGACATCCGCCTGACCGCTTCGGCCAGCCTTTGCAGCGGCTGGGCGAGCTGGTAAGCCATGGCGATTGCCAGTAACGCCATCAAGCCAAGGCCGATCAGAACGGCGATCAGGCCTTGCTGGATCAACTGGCGCTGTCGATGGATCAGGTCCTGCTTGTCCAGTTCGATGTAAACGTGGCCGATCGTCTCCTGCGGCGATTCATCCAGGCCGGCAATGTCGAACAGGGGATCGCTGTCGCTGTGGGTGCGGACGACAGGCGCGCCGAAGGCAATCCAGGTATCGGTTTCGGCAACCAGGGTGGGCTTGTCGAGTTGCCGCCGAATGATCTCCGCGGACAGCGAGACGCGACCGCTGACGGCGAGGGTACGGCCTTTGGGATTGACGATGATGGCGGCCTTGACGCCGGGCTCCTGCATGGCTGCCTGGACCAGGCCGTAGATGCTGTCCATCTGTCCGGCGATGATGCCATATTCGCTGACCGGGGCCAGGTAGCGGACCGTGGCAAGCCCCTTTCCACGCAGCTGGCTTTCGATGGCGTTGATGCCGCTCATCGAGAAGTAGAAGACAAGGACCGTGGTGATCAGCGCGCTGGGCAGCAGCGTGAGCATCAGGAGTCGCTGGCGTAGGGTGAGGTTGTTCATTCTTCAGTCCCGCTGGTGAGCAGTTTCTGGAACAGCTCGGATTCTTCGGGCAGGCGCAGGCCGAAGGCCTCGGCAACGCTTTTGTTGATGTTCAGGGAATATTCGGCCGGACCACGCGGTGGCGGCAAGCGTGCGCCATGGGTGGACAGAAGCGCGCCGGCCTGGCGTCCGATTTGTGCGGGCGTTGAATACAAGGCGACCAGGGCGCCGGCCTTGGCTATCGCGGACGAGAAACCGATCACTGGCCGGCGGTAGCGTAAGGCGGTCATCAACACGGGGCGGATGCTGGTGCGCGAATAAACCAGAGAGTCGGGCAGCGCCAGCAGGACCTCGCTATTGGCCAGCAGACCTTCCAGTGCCGGCAGGATCTGCGCTTCGCTGTCCACCTGTTCGCTGACCAACTGCAGCTTCTGCTGCGCCAGTACCGAGCGGAATGCGGGCAGTTGCTGCCGGGATTGTTCACCGACCATTATCCCCACGCGGCGCACGTCCGGGAGCAGGAGGCGGATCAGGCGCGTCAGGCGGGCTGGCGGCTGATCAAGATAGATTGCCGATACGGGGGGCGGTGTGCGGGCTTCTGCCAGGATGCTTTGATAGCTGTGTTCGGGCAGGAGGGTGGCAAGGATCGGAGTTTTGGGGTTGCCGGCGAGCGTGCTGCGCAGCGCGGTGCTGCCGACGGTGATGATCAGATCGACCGGGTGACTCTCTGTCGACCTCAGCGTTTTGTCCGTATAGGCAAGCTTCCAGCCAGATTTCAGGTTGTTCTGCAGGCTGCTGGCGAACTCCAGGTAGGGGGCGTTGTTGTCGGTCAGAATCAGCGCAAGCTGTCCGGCCCATACAGCGGGGGCGAACAGCAGAAACAGCGCGAAAGTCAGGAGTGGACGCAACATGCCGTCACTATAGGGGCTGGCGACATGCGACCGCAATAAGCGTTTTCCGTCAGGGAGTTGTCGGCCAGAGTATTTCCAGCAAGGCAGGCAGGCCCTCGCTGATGGCAACCGGTCCCGGCGTCAGGATGACCGCCGACTTGATCTCGTGCATGCACCCCTGGCTGACCGCCGGAATGGCCGCCCAGCCGGGCCGGGCGGCGACGCGTTCGGGGCGGAAGTGCTTGCCGCACCAGGAACCGATGATGATTTCCGGAGCCGCCGCGATCACTTCCTCCGAGGTCGGCCGACGGTCGCGGGACAACGGCGAGCGTGCGCGTTCGGCAAAGACGTCTTCGCCGCCGGCGATTTCGATCAATTCTGAAGCCCAGCACAGGCCGCTGATCAGCGGATCGTCCCATTCCTCGAAATAGACGCGTGGCCGGCGGCCATGCTGCGCGATACGGGCTTCGGCCAGCGCCCGGGCCCGGGCAATCTGCGCTTCCAGCCCGGCGACCAGCGCCTGCGCGCGATCCTCGGCGCCGACCAGACGGCCGACTGTCTCGATCATTGCCAGGATGTCGTCGACGCTACGCATGTTCAGTGCGTAGACCGCGATGCCGGCCTTGATCAGGTCACGGGCGATGTCGGCCTGGAGGTCCGAAAAAGTCAGTACCAGGTCCGGTTTGACGGCGAGGATCTTCTCGATGTCGCCGGTGGTGAAGGCGAAGACCTTGGGTTTTTCCTTGCGCGCCTGCGGCGGCCGCACGGTATAGCCGCTGATGCCGACGATACGGTCCTGTTCGCCCAGGGCGTAGAGGACTTCGACGGTTTCGGTGGTCAGGCAGACGATGCGCTGGGGCAGGCGGGGCATGGCGTTCTCACTTGGGGCGACGGCTGCGTGCGACATCGAGGTGGTCGCAAAGTTTCGCCGTACCGTCGAGGATGCGCGGTGTGTGCCGCTGCATGATGTCCGGATTGATATGGAAAAGGTTGCCACGCTGGACGGCGGTCATCCGCTTCCACTGCTGCCAGTCGTCCAGCCATTCCGGCTTGGCGTCGCCCATGCCGGTGGCGACGATGGCTTCCGGGTCGGCCTCGATCACCGACTCGATACCGACGCGCGGCGCCATCTGCGTCAGGTGGCCGAAGATGTTCTCGCCGCCGCAGATACGCATCGCGTCGCTGATGATTTGCGGGCCGCCGACGGTGACCAGCGGCGCTTTCCAGATCTGGTAGAAGGTGCGCACCTTGGGCTTGCCGGCGTTGGCCGTGCGCAAGGCCGCCATGCGCTCGCGGAAACGGCGCGCCTCGGCATTGGCGACCGCTTCCGTCCCGGCCAGCCGACCGTAGCGTTCGACCTGGCCGGCGATGTCTTCCATGTGGTTGGGCTGGGAAATGAAAACGGTCAGGCCGAGCGCCCGCAGCTTGTCGGCCTGCGCCATGTTGTTGCCGCTTTCCCAGGCCAGCACCAGGTCAGGCTTGAGGGCGACGACCGCTTCCAGATCGATGCGCGAATAGCCGCCGACCCGCCTGACCTGTTTGGCGGCGGGCGGATAGTCGCTGTAGTCGACGGTGCCCACCAGCTTGTCGCCGGCGCCGGCGGCAAACAGCGTTTCGGCGATGTGCGGGGCGAGGGCGACGATGCGCTGTGCGGGTCTGGCCAACCTGACTTCGCGGCCGGTATCGTCCTTGACCAGCAGCTCGGCCTGGGCCATCGGGCTCAGGCTGAAGGCTGCCAGTATGGCAAGCAGGCGGATTTTCATGCGGGCTTCCAGTCGGCAAGGGCTGCCTTCAGACGCTGCCAGCCGGCTTCGTCGGGCGGCAGGCCGACGCGCAACAGCGGGTTGGCTTCGTAGCGGCGGGTGAGGATGGCGCGGCGCGCCAGGTGTTCGTGCAGTTCGCCGGTGGCCGCTGCGTTCAGCGTCGCGAACAGCGGCGTTGCCTTGACTTCACCGAGCGGCGCCAGCAACTGGCGCAGGCGTTCGCCGTCGGCGTGCAGGCGCTGGCGCGTCGTTGCCTGCCAGGCGTTGTCGGCCAGTGCCAGCGTTGCCGCGGCGCGCGACGGGCCGGCGATGCTCCACGGGCCGATCGCCTCGGCCATCTTTGTCAGCAGTTCGGGGGCAGCGAACAGAAAGCCGACGCGCAGCCCGGCCAGGCCGAAGAACTTGCCCAGCGAACGGAAGACGATCAGATTCGGCGCCTCCGCCGTGCCGGCCAGCGGCGTCAGGCTGTGCTCGGGCGTGGCGTCGATGAAGGCCTCGTCGACGATCAGCCAGCCGCCGCGCTTTCTCAGCTGCGCCGCGGCGTCGACCGCCAGCTCGCGCGGATGGCGATCAGCGGTCGGGTTGTTCGGGTTGCACAGCAGGACGTAGGGGGTGGCGGCGGCGAGTGCGCGCGACAGGCTGCCGGTGATCAGTCGCACGCGGTGGCCGGCTTTCTGCCAGCAGTGCGGGTGTTCGGCGTAGAGCGGCGACACGCAGGCGACGGCAGCGCGCGGCAGCAGTGCCGGCAGGAGCTGGATCGCCGCCTGTGAGCCGGCGACCGGCAGCAGGCCGGGGTTGCCGTAGGCGCTGGCGGCGGCGGCTTCGAGGCCGTCGTCGTCTTCCGGCAGGCGCTGCCAGGCACTCGCCGGCAGTGGCGGCACCGGCCAGGGGTCGGGATTGATGCCGGTGGACAGGTCGAGCCACTCGCCGGTCGGAATCCCGTAGTGCGCCGCCGCTGCGCGCAGGCGGCCGCCGTGCTCAAGCATGCGCGCGGTCAGCGGCCAGGATGGCGGTCAGGCAGCGGCAGCGTTGCCACCGGGTACGCTGGCGCCTCATGCCGGCTGCACGTGCAGCCGCTGCAGGTCGTCCTGCAGGCTGCTCACGGTTGCCGTCAGCGCTTCGGCCGGCGGCGTCCGGGTGTCGCCCCACTGCTCGTAGTAGAGCAGGTCGGCGAGCGGCAGGCGCGGCAGCCAGCCGGATTTCTCGAGTTCCGGCCGGTCGTTGAAGTGGCTCACCCAGCCGATGCACAGGTAGGCGATCGGCACGATGTCGTGCGGCATCGCGAGTGCATCCTGCAGCGCCTGCTGGTGGAAGATGCTCACCCAGCCGACTCCGAGTCCTTCGGCACGGGCGGCGAGCCACAGGTTCTGCACCGCGCAGACGCTGCTGTAGAGGTCCATGCTGAGCATGTGCGTGCGGCCGAGGACGACCGGTCCGCTGCGCGAGCGGTCGCAGGTGACGCAGAGGTTGAGCGGCGATTCGAGTATTCCCTGCAG
>DILW01000123.1 GCA_002425245.1 Betaproteobacteria bacterium UBA5582
ACCAGCGTGGTCGTGCCCCAGCCCGCCATGCGCAGGTACTGGGCGATGGTGGTGGTGAAACCGCCGGAGTTGGAAAGGATGGCGATCGAACCGCGCTTGAGCGTGTCGCCGGGGTGGTCGCCGCCGAGCGCGCCGCCGATGCGCACCTGATTCCACGAATCGGCCACCCCCAGGCAGTTGGCGCCGAAGATGTCGATCCCGGCCTGCTGGCCCATGGCGCGGATTTCGCGGGCGTCATGCACGGCGATCTTCTCGGTGATGATGAAGATCTTCTTCAGTTCCGGATTGACCCGGATCAGTTCGGCGACGCCGTCGCGGGCGGCGGCTGGCGGCAGGTAGACGACGCCGCAGTTGAAGCGGTGGCCGTTGTCCAGGCCTTCGCGGACGCTGTTGTACACCGGGATGTCGCCGGCCGGCGTGGCCAGGACCTGGCCGCCGCGTCCCGGCGAGGTGCCGAAGACGACGTTGCCGCCCGACCAGGCGTGGCCGACCGGGGTGACCTCGCTCGATTCGCCGCCGAGGATGTTGAGCACGCACACCCGGTCTTCGCGGGTGGCAATCTGGGCCAGGGAACTGATCCCGACGTAATACTTGAAGTCACCTACACCTTGTTTGAACATGGCTGTCTCCTTTTATGCGGCACTGACGGCCGGGGCAATGCGCAGGCGGGCGGCGATGGCGGCGCGGCCGCCAGCCTTCATCCACTCGTTGACCTCGCGGGCGTAGTCCACCACTTCGCTCATCGCCGAATCGAAGCCGAACAGGCGGTAGGGCAGGCCGAGCGCTTCGCAGGTGTCGCGCAGGACGCCCATGCCGCGGACCAGGTTGGGGCCGCCGCGCCCGACCACGACGTAGAGCGGGGTCGGCCCGTGGTTGCCGAAATGCTCGCGCAGCGCGTCGGCCATGGCGCGGAAGGTTTCGTGGATGTCGGTGTTGTTCGATTTGCCGCCGATGATGAACAGCACGTTGGACTGGCGCAGCCAGTGCTTGAAGCAGATCGAGGCGACCGTCTTCATCTTCTCGTAGGGCGGGTTGCCGCCGAAGTCCGAGGAGATGATGGCGTCGTCGCCGAGCATCTCGGTGACCAGCGAGTTGGCGCCGCCGCCGAAGGTCGGCGCCAGGATGGTGCCGTTCTCGTTGATTACATAGACGTCGCTCTGGCCCTGGTGGGTGCGCAACTGGTTGATTTCCTGCTCGAAGTCCGAGTAGTCGGCGGCAAACAGGTGGGTGGGCAGGTCGAGGCGGTGCCAGCGCGGGTCGTCGCGGTCGAAGCCGCACTTGAAGTCGCAGGCCACCGGGGTGAGCCGGCCGCGCCGGTCGGGTCGCATGCGGATCGGGTTGAGTTCGAGGGTGTTCATCCCGAAGTCGTGGTAAAGCTCCCACAAGCGCGGCAGATGCTGGACCAGCGGCGAGATGATTTCCTTGGGCGCGCCGATGTCGGCCAGTGCGTTGGCGACGACGAAGGCCTTGAGGCCGGTCAGCGGGTCGAAAGGGATGCGGGCGACCAGGTGTTTGTCGAGTTCCTCGATGTCGACGCCGCCCATGTGGGTCAGCGTCATCGTCGGCGCGCGGAATTCGGTGGCGTCGGTGATCGAGAAATACACCTCGTGTTCGGCCGGCACCGCGCCTTCGAAGGTGACGCCATTGGCCTTGGCCACCTGGTGGCCGTGGCGGTGTTCGACGAAGTACAGCCTTTCCTTCTCCGCCAGCGCCGTTTTCAGGTCCTTGGCCCGGCCGATCAGGCCGGCCTTGCCCTTCTTGCCGATGCCGCCCTTGAACAGGGGTTTGACGAAGAGCGAACCGTGGCGCTCGATCAGGTCGCGGATCTGCTCTTCGCTGGCGTCCGGGCCGAGGACTTCGGCAGTCGGGAAGTCGGCGAAGCGCAGCAGGCGCGAGCCGTACAACATTCCGGTGATCTGCATGCTGTTGTCTCCTTTGGGGTATGGGGTCAGGTGATGCTAGGAGCGGCCGCTTTCGAAAGGCTTTCGTCATGGGCTGCCGCTGGCGATGCGCGTAAAAAAGCCCCGGCCGCGGGTGGCGGACGGGGCCGGGTGAGGCAGTGGGGCGATCAGAACTTGTGGCGCAGGCCGGCCATGATCACCGAGACGTTGTCGCCGGCAGCCGGCGTGATGTTGAAGCCGTAGTTGGCGATCCCGTCGTTACTGATCCGCGAGTAGGCGGTGTACAGCGTGGTCCGCTTGGACAGGTTGTGCATGTAGTAGATTGAGGCGCCGCTGGCGTCTTCGGTATTGGCTTCGCCGCTTTCCTTGCGGTTGCCGTAGGAAATTGCCAGGGTGCCCGGCTTGCTCACCGGAATCTCGGCGCCGACGCTGTAACTGCGCGCCTTGCCCTTGCCCTGGGTGCCGCCTTCGCGGTCCTGGGTGTACAGGGCGTAGAGCTTGACCACGCCGAAATCGTAGGAGGCGCCCAGGCCGTGCGTGGTGGCGGTGCCGCCGGTGTTGTCGGAAATGTAGCGCTGGGTGGTCGCCGAGGCCGACAGCGGGCCGCCCTTGTACATGCCGGTCAGGCCGTAGCCGCGGCCGGCGCGGCGCAGGTCGCTGTTGTTGGTGGCGTTCTCGGCGCCAGTCCAGTAGCCGGCGTCGACCGAGAAGCCGGCCATGTCCGGCGAGCGGTACTTGATCATGTTGTCGAAACGGACCTGGTAGCCGCGCGCGACCGAGCCGCTCTTGCGATGCAGCATGCCGGCCGAGCGGTCGGAGCTGCCGGTGGCTTCGTACGGGTCGATGGCGACGAAGGCCGGCGAGTACTGGCGACCGAGGGTGACGCGGCCGAAACCGCCTTCCAGGCCGACGAAGGCCTGGCGGGTGAAGCCCGTCGAATTGCCGGTGTCGAGCGCGACCGAAGCTTCCAGCGTGTAGATGGCATTGATGCCATTGCCGAGCGTTTCACTGCCGCGGAAACCGAGCCGCGAGCCGTTCAGTTCGCTGGTATCCATCGCGTTGCGCTTCAGGTTGCCGGCGCGTTCCTGCGCCATGTTCGCGTCGAGCAGACCGTAGATGGTGACGCTCGACTGCGCTTGCGCCAGCGCCGGTAAAAGACAGGCCGCAGCCAGCGTGGCGAGCTTCTTCGTATGTTGCATGGTAATCCTCCTTTTTTGCTGTGGATGTCGCGGCAGCAAGCCAGTCGCTGCCGGACCCGGTGGATTAAACGCAAGCTGCCTTTCGAAGCGCTTTCGTTAGCCGTGTGCCGGTGGACCGTGGGAGGAATCGGGAGGGAAGGTGTGGGGAATCTACCTGCTCAGTGCGCTGGCTGGCCCTTCAACCAGTTGGCGATAGTCGTCTTGAGACGTTCGAAATTGACCGGTTTGGGCAGAAAGTCGTCCATCCCTGCTGCCAGGCATTTCTGCCGGTCTTCCTCGAAGGCGCTGGCGGTGAGAGCGACGATGGTTACCCGTGCTCGCTGCGCCTCGGCTTCCCATTCGCGGATCGCCCGGGTTGCCTCGAAACCGTCCATCACCGGCATCTGGCAATCCATCAGCAACAGGTCGAAGTGCGTGCCGGCACGCACCAGGTCCAGCGCCTCGGCGCCGTTGCCGGCGCTGACGAAATCCAGCCCGAGCTTGCGCAACAGGGCTTCGATGACCTTGCGGTTGGTCGGGTTGTCCTCGACGACGAGAAGGCGGGCGGGGGTGTTGCCGTCGCCGGCAACGGCCCCGGTCGCGTCGGCCGGCGCGACCGGGGGGCGTGCAGGTCGGGAGAGCACACGTCTG
>DILW01000172.1:0-3259 GCA_002425245.1 Betaproteobacteria bacterium UBA5582
GTCCCTGCCTTCGCCGCCGGTGAGACTGTCGTTGCCGGCGTTGCCTTCGAGGTGGTCGGCGCCGTTGGCGCCGTCGAGGGTGTCGTTGCCGCCGAGGCCGTAGAGACGATCCTCCCAGGAGCCACCGCTGATCGCGCTGGCGCCGGCCTCGCTGCCGTCGGTGCCGAAGACGACCTTGGTGGTCCCGCCGATGAGGCTGCCATTGACCAGGATCCGGCGACTGGCCGAGGGTTCGCTGTCGAGGCTGGTGAACTCCCAGTTGCGGGGATCGGGGGAGCCGTGCTTGCTGGCATCGAGCACGGTACGGCCGTTGGTTTCGGCGATGTTGGCCAGATTGGCCCGCACCACCCAGCCGAGCAGCGCGGCGCGGTCGGCGAGGTAGCCGTCGCTGTAGCTGAGGTCGGCAGTCTTGCGTTGTTCGGGGGTCAGGTCGCGGTCGGCCTTCCAGAGATGGTAGACGTCCGTGCCGTTCACGCTCGACCAGGCGCCGGCAAGGGCAGCTTCGACCGCGCTCTCCTGGCCAGCAGTGGCCTTGAACGCGAAGGGCGCCAGCGTGTGCAGCGTGAGGAAGGCGGCGAAGTCCACTCGCCCTGTGGTGGCGATGCGCTCGTCCGGAAGCGCGAGGGTGACTTTGCCGGCGAGTGCGTTGAATGCCCCGCCATCTGCGGTGAGCAGCTTGATCCGGTCGTAGAAGCTTGTGCGATCCGTGAAATCTGCCCAGGTGTTGCCTTCAAGCTTGCCGTTGAGCTTGGCGATGTCCTTGCCGAGCAGTTGTTGTGAGAGGGCGTTGAGGATGTTTTCCAGTACGTCACCTTCACATCGCCCCTGCGAACCCGTGAGTGATTCCGCTTTGGCCGCCGAGGCAGCCTTGAACAAGGTTTCGAACTGCGCTTGCGTTGCCGATGGGGCCAGCGTCAAAAGCAGGTTCTGGACGTTGAGGCTGTCGATGATCAGCACGAGGCTGTGGGTGTCGCCGAAGTCGTTCTGGTTGTAGTTGGGCAACAGCAGTTTGCCGCCTGCGTTGGCCCAGACAATCAGGCTAGTTGTCGGCGGCAAGTCGGTACGGTAGAGCGGCTGGTCTTCGATGAACAATGTGGCATGGTTGCCGTAGTGATACTGCGAATTGGCAACCATGCCGGTTGGCCTGCTGGTGGTTTCGGTTCCAACGAGATCCCACTGATTGTTCAGGGGACCACCTTCACCAGGTGTTTTGCCAAACCAGATATTGGCAGCGCTAGCGGCAAGGTTCAGAGAGCGTGCCGACCATGCCCGCGCCGCCAGGCGCACGGCCAGTTGGTAATCGAAGGAGGCGCCGTCGATTTCTGCGTGGCTTACACCCTTGGGCGAGGTGATTTCCCCGTTGGCATCCGGGCCGGAGGTGAGTGCCGGTACGCGAGTAGCTTCGCTGGCGACGGCAATGGCTGCATCGAGGGCGTTGCCCAGTTGCTGCAGTTCGGCGCTGGCTTCGAAGGCAAGTTCGTCTGCGAGAACGGGGATGAGGCTGTGCATGGCCCCGGTCGGGATGCCGCCGTTGGCGGCAATGGCTTGCTTGAGCGCACGATACGCATTCTGGCCTTCGAGTGTGGAGAGGCGCCCGTCCAGTCCGGTCTGGACGGCGAGCTTTCGCAGTGTCTCGAATTCGGCAATCATCTGCGGCAGCTTGGCCTGCATGTCACCCAGGCTGCCGTCGCCGACCTGGCCGATGCCGGCGCCGTTGAAGGTGACCACCTGCGACGCGGCGCCGGGGTGCATGAGGTTGAAGGCGGTGGCGAGGTGGCCGCCGAGGCTGTAGCCGGTAACGGAGAAGGTCTTGCCTGCGAGCGGCCCGCCCTGTTGTGCAAGCTCGGCGTACCACGCTTCCATGTCGGCCAGTTGGCCGAAGGCAAATCCGAATTTGAAGATTTCCTGCATGTTCGTGGCTTCGCTGTCGCGCGCAGCGTCGTCGATGAACTCCGTGGAGCGGAAGCTGAGAACGAGGTCGTTCGGATTGGCCTTGTTTCGGAACAGCGTGCCGCTGAACCCGGTCTTGGTATTGGCACGCTGATCGACGACTTCCCATTGGTCTACGAAGGCTTGTGCCTGGGAGTCGGTGAAGCGGGAGGCGTGGTTGTTGCCGGCGATAAGGGCGTCCTTCAACAGTTGTCCTGAGTCCGCAAGAACCCCCGTATCCTCATTTCGGATAAATGCCTCCGCTGCCATTTGCAGGTTGGCATACTTGAGATAATCAGCAACCGAGAGCGTGGCCATGTTCATTTCTCCTTGGAGTGCTTCAGGACTTTTTCGACGAAGTCCAATGCTTGATAAGGTTGGGCAGTAGATGCATGTCGGGGAGCAAAGCGAGGGCAGGCGTTATCTGCGGCGAGCAGCCACGGCGAGCGCCCGCCGGACTTGTTCCCCTGCCCGCGATCCATCATGTAGCCAATGCGCTCGGCCATCACTTCGTTGGTCTTTAGATCGATGACCTTCAATGAACTACCGGCGATCCAGTAGTCACGTTCCTCGCCCGTGGAGATGTCGTCGTAGGTGACGCCATAGCGGGGCTGCGGGCCGGTGGCGGGAACACGATCCAAGGTAAATTCCTTGACTTTGAATGTGCTGCCGTCTCCACCAACCAATGGACTCGAAGTTTTTGTCACTTCCTTAATAATCCCCCGGTACCGATACCGCTTGCCATCCGCCGGGTCGATGGCTTCGACGTAGGGGTAGCCGATCCGTTGTGGCGACCCGGGGTAAGGCATTCCCTTGGTTTGTGCCTGATAACTACCGCGTACGAAGGTCAGGACGTAACCGTCGCCACCAAGATCTCTTCCGTACGGATCATCCATCCTGAATTGATCCTCATAGTTCATTCCCTTCGGCCGAATCTTCATCAGAAAAACTCCCTCGACGTTCTCTGCCGTGCGGTGGATGAACTCCCCTGATTTCTTGCAGCGCTCGGCAAACATCTTCTCGGCGGTCTGCAGGCGCGCCTTCGGATCGGTTTCCTGCGCAAAGGAAATCGGTGCTGTGGTTGCCAACAGCGCGGCCAAGGCCAGTGCAAATAGCGTTGTGCGTTTCATGCGGCTTGTCTCCATTCTCAATTTGAAGCAGAAAAAGGAGCAGAAAAAGGGGTCAGCTTCATATAGTTTTCTCCATACAAGAGTCCATCATTTGCGCTTCCTCAAGACCCGAAGTCCTCTTGTCCGTGTATTTGCGCCTGGTAATCCGCAACATTCCCCACTCCCCAGCCGCGCTTCCCCGAGTATCCAGCACCCGCCGA
>DILW01000172.1:3448-4573 GCA_002425245.1 Betaproteobacteria bacterium UBA5582
GGTAATCCGCAACATTCCCCACTCCCCAGCCGCGCTTCCCCGAGTATCCAGCACCCGCCGACACCAGCATCCGGAGCCAGTTTGTCTCCCCTGTCTCGACTCATCGTTACTCCTCCATCACTTCCATCTTCTTCAGCAGAAAAAGCAGCAGAAAAAGGGGTCAGGTTCATTTCGGTCAAGAGCAAAAGCAAGAGCAAAAGGGGTCAAAGCAAGAGCAAAAGGGGTCAGCTTCATTTAGCTTTCTCGGTCGAAGGAGCAAAAGCAGAAGGGTTCAGATTCATTTGGACTTCTCCATACAAGAATCCATCATTTCCATTTCCTCAAAACCCGAAGTCCTTTTGTCCGTGTAGTTGCGCGGGGCATTCTGCAGCGTCTCCCACTGGCCTGCCACGCTTCCCCGAATTGCGCCGAATACCTGCCCTCGCACAGATCGCTTCTGCGAACCGGTCGTTGCCGACAGGCATGCCTAGTTGCAGCGCCTGGCGAATGTCGGCTGCGGCATCGGTGTCGAGCTCCGGGCGGAAGAGGCTGCGATAGGCTGCGGTACGCTCTTCGGTGGTTGTCCCCTGCGCAAGATATAGCGAATGCGGAGTGATCCGGGCATCAGCCTGGCCCAGTCCGTTGGCGCGATAGCTGGACCATCGATACTGGCCCGGGTCGGCCGCCATGCCGGCGCGCACGGGGTTGAGTTCGATATAGCGGTAGCAGGCCAGCAGATAGGTTTCAGCCTGCACCACACTGGATTTGTAGCGGCCTTCCCACAGGCTGCCGGTGCGGCGGTAGAAGCGGTTGATGTACTGTACGTAGCGACGACCGACGGACTGCATGAGATGCGCGGGGGACGCGGGCTCAGTGGGCGTAATTAGAAGGTGAACGTGGTTGGTCATGAGGACGTAGGCGTGGATGGCACAGCCCCAATCGTGAGCCGATTTTTCGAGCCAGTGGAGGTAGCAGTGGTAGTCCTCTTCGGCGAAAAAGCAGGGCTCGCGATTGATGCCGCGCTGGACGATGTGCAGCGGGGTTTCGGCGAGTTGGATGCGGGGGCGGCGAGGCATGTCAGTGGCTCGGAAAACTAATCGAAGCTGACCCCTTTAGTCCCTTAACGCGGTGGCGAGATGTCCGCCG
>DILW01000119.1 GCA_002425245.1 Betaproteobacteria bacterium UBA5582
CTCAATCTCGTTCACGGCGATGGCCCGGCCATCGAAGGTTTGTGCGCGGCCGGCGTCGATTACCTGGTGTACGCCGGCGCCGCGGCGCTGGGCGCCCAGGTCGGCGAACTGGCGGCGAAACACGGAACGGCGTTTGCCACGGTCGGCTGATGGAACGCATCGTCTATCTCGAACAGGAATCGATGATCGCCACCGTCCGGCGGCCGGCGTTCGCCCATGCGTGGGTCGAGTACCCGGCGACGACAGCCGATCAGGTGGCCGAGCGCCTGCGCGGGGCGAGCATCGCCATCGTCAACAAGGTGCCGCTGCCGGGCGCGGTGATCGACAGCCTGCCCGACCTGAAGATGGTCGCGGTGGCGGCGACCGGCACCAACATCGTCGACCTCGACGCCTGTCGGCGGCGCGGCATCGTCGTCAGCAACATCCGCGGCTACGCCGAACAGACCGTGCCCGAGCATGTCTTCGCGCTGCTGCTGGGCTTGTCGCGCAACCTGTTTGCCTGGCGCGAAACGGTGCAGGCCGGGCGCTGGCAGCAGGCGACGCAATTCTGCCTGTTCGATCACCCGATCCGCGACCTGCACGGCGCCACGCTCGGCGTCGTCGGTGCCGGCAGCCTCGGCAACGGCGTCGTCCGGCTTGGCGAAGCCTTCGGCATGCGCGTCCTGCGCGCCGAGCGCAAGGGGGCGGATGGCGTCCGCCCCGGCTATACCGCTTTCGCCGAAGTGCTGGCGCAGGCCGATGCGATCAGCCTGCACTGCCCGCTGAGCGAGGCCACCCGCCATCTGATCGGCGAGCCCGAACTGCGCGCGATGAAGCGCTCGGCCCTGCTGATCAACACCGCACGCGGCGGCATCGTCGACGAAGCGGCGCTGATCCGGGCGCTGCGCGAAGGCTGGATTGCCGGTGCCGGTTTCGACGTGGTCAGCGCCGAACCGCCGCCGGTCGGTCACCCGATGCTCGATCCGGCCTTGCTCGCCTTGCCCAATTTCATCCTCACCCCGCACGTCGCCTGGGCCAGCCGGCCGGCGATGCAGGCGCTGGCCGATCAGTTGATCGACAACATCGAGGCCTTCGTCGCCGGTCAGCCGAGGAACGTGGTCACATGAGCGCGCGCGACGACATTCTCGCCCGTGTTCGTGCCGGTGTCGGCAAGGGCGATGCCGACGCGCGTCGCGCGGCGGCTCTGGCACGCCTGCAAGCCGGGCAGGCGGGGCCGCAGCCGACCCTGAACGGCGATCTGGTCGAGCGCTTCTGTGCCAAGGCGGAATCTCTGGCCAGTACGGTTGCCCGCGTCGACGGCTATGCCGCCGTGCCGACGCATGTCGCCGACTGGCTGGGTGCCCGGCAACTGCCCTTGCGGGCGGTGACCGCGCTCGACGTCGCCGGTCTCGACTGGGCCGAGGCGGGCCTGACCTGCCACAGCGGCGTGGCGGTCGATGCCGATCCGGTCGGTATTTCCGGCTGCTTCTGTGCCATCGCCGAAACCGGTACCTTGATGTTGCTGTCCGGCCCGGCGACGCCGGCCTCGGTCAGCCTGCTGCCGGAAACCCATATCGCGCTGGTGCCGGCGGCGCGCGTCGTCGCCACCATGGAAGACGCCTTTGCCCTGCTCAAGGCCGAACGCGGCGCCTTGCCACGCGCCGTCAACTTCGTTTCCGGGCCGTCGCGCACCGGCGACATCGAACAAACCATCGTCCTCGGCGCCCACGGGCCGTGCCGGGTCCATCTGATCGTGATCGGGGAAAATTCATGAGTATTCAATTTGCCGTGCGCGGCGACCACATCCAGCTCGACCAGTTGCTCAAGGCTACCGGCCTGTGCGAATCCGGTGGTGCCGCCCACACGGCAATCGCCGACGGTCAGGTGACGGTCGATGGTCAGATCGATACCCGTAAGCGGGCCAAACTGCGGCCCGGCCAACGCGTTGTATTCGCCGGCGAGGAAATCGAGCTGCTGGCCGAGTAGCGCTTACTCAGTCCAGCCAGCGGATCGGTGAGGCGAGTTCGGGGTGTTTGCCGCAATGCTCGCGGTAATGCCCGGCTATCGTCGCCATGTCCTGCACCGGATCGCCACTCAGGGTGATGTAGGCGAGGATGCCGACCCGGCGCCTGGCGTAATCGATGAAACCCAGCCCGACCGGCACCTGAGCCGCCAGGGCGATGCGGTAGAAACCGCTTTTCCAGCCAGCGGTCAGGCTGCGTGTGCCTTCCGGCGCCAGCACCAGCATGAAGCGCTGGCGGCGGGCGAATTCGGCCGCCATCTGGTCGACGAAACCGGTGCGCTGGCGCCGGTTCACCGCGACCCCGCCGAGGCGGCGCAGCAGGCCGCCGAAAGGCCAGCGGAAGAGGGCGTCCTTGGCTGCCCAGTGCGCTTCCAGCGCCAGCCCCTGGCGCGCCAGCAGCGCGTAGAGCGCGTCCCAGTTCGAGGTATGGGGATAGGCAATCAGTACCGTCCGGGGGGGGCGCTCCGGCGGTTCGACCAGAGTCCAGCCGAGACGTTTCACCAGCCAGCGGGCAAAGGTCTGCATCATCGGTTCAGCACATCTTGACCACGATGTCGTGCAGCGTGTTGGCGCAGTGCGCCATGCGGTCGGCGGCGTTGGCTAGGTGGCGGTAGATTTCGCGTTGCTTGAACATGTGGATGTAGTTGTCGCCCTGGAATAGATCGGCGATGGCGCGCCGGTAGGCCTTTTCCACCCGGCGTTCGGCCTTGCGCGCGGCGTCGGCGTCGTTGGCCGCCTCGCCGGGGGCCGTAGCCAGGCGGCTGAAGCCCTGCAGCAGCGCGTCGGTGCCGAGCTTGATGTGCATCGCCATCTCCAGGCAATGCTTGTCGGGCTGCAGGCCGAGCACTTCCATTTCGCTGACCGTGGTTTTGCAGTAATTGACCACCTCGTCGAGGTCCATGATCGCGCGGTAGAGGTCTTCACGGTCAATCGGCGTCGAGAAGGCCTCGTTCAGCGTGTGCAGGTTGTGGATCTTGACCCGGTCGGCTTCGTGCTCGTCCTTGCGGATCTGCTTGCCGATATCGTGATCGGCGTTTTCCATGAACTCGACCAGCAGGCCGGTGGTCTTGCAGACCTGGGCACACTGTTCGACGAGCATGCCGAAAAAATCCGGCATGGCCGGGAAGAACCGGCCGAGCAGGCGGGACAGCAGGGAGGGCGAGGCGGTAGCGTTGCTCATGGCTTGGCTCCGAGGAAGAGATTGACCAGCGCATAGGCGAGGATGGCGACCAGGGCGGCGCCGGGAATGGTGATCAGCCAGGTGGTGGCGATGTCCTTGGCCTTGGCCCAGCGTACCGCGCGCGGGCGTTCGGCGGCGCCGATGCCCATGATCGAGGTGGCGACGATGTGCGTCGTCGATACCGGCGCGCCGCCCAGCGAGGCGCTCATGATCACCAGCCCCGAGGTCAGTTGCGAGCCGAGGGCGTGGATCGGACGGACGCGGTAGATGGCGAAACCCAGGGTGCGGACGATGCGCCAGCCGCCGGAAAGGATGCCCAGGGTCATCGCCGTGGCGCAGGCGAGAATGACCCAGAAGGGGACCGCGAATTCCGGGATGAAACCGCCGAGCAGGAGGACCAGGGTGAGGATGCCCATGCTTTTCTGCGCGTCGTTAGCGCCATGGGCGAAGGCCAGCCCGGCGGCGGTGAAGAACTGGGCGATGCGCAACTGGCGATTGGCTGCCGGTCGGGCTGTCCGCAGCAGGACGCTGAGGATGCGATGGATGGCGAAGCCAACCCAGAAGCCGATCAGCGGCGACAGGATCAGCGCCGCCAGGACCTTGACGATGCCGGTCAGCCGTCCGTCGAGCAACTCCTGGAAGCCCCAGACCACATGATCGACCCCGACCCCGACGACGACCGCGCCGATCAGGCCGCCGACCAGCGCGTGCGACGAGGACGAGGGAATGCCGAAATACCAGGTGCCGAGATTCCAGGCGATGGCGCCGATCAGGCCGCAGAGCAGCATGGCCAGCGACAGCAGCGGCAGGATGCCGCCGAGTTCGACGAATTTGCCGATGGTGTTGGCCACTGCCGTACCGCCGAGCAGCGGGCCGAGGAATTCGAAGAAGGCGACCACGGCGACCGCCTGGGCCGGCGTCATCGCGCGCGAGGCAATCACCGTGGCAACAATGTTGGCAGCGTCGTGGAAGCCGTTGGTGTAATCGAACACCAGGACGACAATGACGGTCGCCAGTGCGAGCAGGAACAGGGTGTCCATGCGTGTTGCCCGGGCTCGGGCCCTCCTCCGGATGGGTATGCGTTGTTTCGCCCAGTATAGCGCTGCGCGTCGGCAGCTTGTGCTGAGGTAAAATAAGCAAACTCTAATAATTTCGCCTCATTCTGGAACAGCCATGTCCTACCCCAATTTTTCGACGATTGCCCGCAGCTTTGCCCCCGGCTGGTTTGCCGCGGTCATGGGGACCGGCGTGCTGGCCCTGAGCACGCTTGCCCTGTCGGCCTGGTGGGCGCCGCTGGCTGGCCTGGCGCAGGGGCTGCACTGGTTCAACGTGATCCTCTTCTCGGCGCTGGCGGTTCCCTGGCTGGTCCGCTGGTTGCGCTTCCCGCAGGCAGCCATGCAGACCCTGCAGCACCCGGTGCAGGCGAATTTCTATCCGACTTTCTCCATCGCCCTGCTGGTGATGGCGACGCAATGGCTGCAGTTTGGTCCCTACGTGTGTACGGCGATGGCCTTCTGGTGGGCCGGTGTTGTGTTGCACTTCATTTTCAGTTTTGCCGTGCTTTTCTTCATGTTCCGGGGCGAACATGTGGCGGTCGATCATGTGACGCCGGCCAAGTTCATCCCGGCGGTGGGGCTGGTCGTCATGCCGCTGGCCGGCGGACCGCTGCTCACGCACATGGACGGGGCGCTGCGCGAATGGGCCTTGACCGCCAACGTCGTCGGTCTCGGGGCGGGCAGCATGATGTATCTCGGCCTGCTCGGCATGACCCTGCAGCGCAAGTATCTGCACAAGCCGGCGCAGGGCGTCCTGACCCCCACGGTGTGGATTCACCTGGCGCCGATCGGCGTCATCCCGGTCAGTTTCATGAACCTGGCCGAACAGCTCCCTTATCCGGTAATGCGTGAAATCGCTGCGGTGTTGATGGCCCTGGTCTGGGGTTTCGGTGTGTGGTGGCTGGTGATGGCCAGTCTGCTGACCTGGTCGGCCAAGGCTGCCGGACAGCTGCCTTTCGCGCTGTCCTGGTGGGGCTTCACTTTCCCGCTCGGCGCCTTTGCCGTGGAAAGTCTGCGTCTTTACCGGATTTTCGGCTGGAGCAGCATGCTGGCAATCGGTGTGTTGGCCTGGCTGATGTTGTGTGCCTTCTGGTTATTGACCCTGTGGCGGACTTCGCGTGGGGTCTGGAGCGGTGCCATTTTCCAGCCGCATCCATGACTTCCTGGGCCTGGCTGGCGCTGCCGCCCCTGTTGTTGCACCTGCTCAACCGGGGCATCCGCCATGGCCTGCGGGCGCCACGTCTGGAAAGTCCGCCCCTGCCAGAGGATCTGCCCGGATGTTCGGTCGATATTCCCGGCAGAAATGGCAAGATGCTGCGTGCCTGGCATGTTCCCGGGGGCGCCCGGACCTTGCTGATGATGCACGGCTGGGGCGGTAACGCGGCGACCCTGCTGCCCTTGGCCCGGGCCCTCCACCTGGCTGGTTACAGCTTGCTGCTGCCTGATGCGCGTTGCCACGGCGCCAGCGACGATGACAGTTTCGCGTCGCTGCCGCGTTTCGCCGAGGATATCGAGTCCTGCCTGGATTGGCTGGTGAAGCAAGCCGGCGTCGATCCGGCGGCTATCGGCCTCGCCGGGCACTCGGTCGGTGCCGGCGCAGCCCTCCTGGTCGCCAGTCGGCGCGGCGACATCAAGGCTGTGCTGAGTATTTCGGCATTCGCCCACCCGGCGGTGATGATGCGCCGCTGGCTGGCCAGTAAACGCGTGCCTTACTGGCCAATGGGGGCTTATATCCTATGGTATGTCCAGCGGGTGATCGGTCATCGTTTCGACGACATCGCTCCGTGCCGGACGATTGCCCGGGTGGACTGTCCCGTTCTCCTGGTCCATGGTTGTGACGACCTGACCGTGCCGCTCGCGGAGGCGCGCCAGATTCATGCCGCTGCAAAGGTGGCGCAACTATTGGAAGTGCCAGGCTGCCACGAGGACTTTGGCGACATTGAGGCGCACCTGCCGCGCGTGCTGGGCTTTCTCGACGCCGCCTTTTCGTCACGGCAGGCAGACGAAAAAAAGGCGGGCGACTAGCGCCCGCCCAAGCGGAGTCTGCCCTGTTTGGCGTCAGGGCAGGAGGAAAGAGGCCTTTTCCCGCAGGGTGATGTCCGGATTGCCCTCGGCGGTGATGGTGAAGTGAATCGGGTTGGAGCCGCGCTTGCCGGATTCCGGCGGGGCGGCGACCACGACGTTGAACGAGGTCAGGCCGGCGGCCTTGGCATCGACCGTGTCTTCGCCGGTGATCTTGAGACCTTCGAGCCCATCAACAGCAAGCTTGTAGCGTTGCGGCGATTCGGTGGTGTTCATGATCTGCAGCATGAACACGTTCTCGATGCTGCCATCGTCCGCCTCGCGGGCCAGGGTCGAGCGATCGCGGATGATGTCCATCTTCAGCGGGATGCGATTGACCAGGAAATAGCCGGCAATGATCGTGATCAGGATCAGGATGGCGGTATAGACCAGTACCCGCGGCCGGACCATGTGGCTGACGATGTCTGCCGTGGATTCCTTCTTGGCCATGGCGTTCTCGGTCGAGTAGCGGACCAGGCCGCGCGGCAGGCCGACCTTGTCCATGACCTGATCGCAGACGTCGATGCAGGCGGCGCAGCCGATGCACTCGTACTGGAGGCCGTTGCGGATATCGATACCGGTCGGGCAGACCACCACGCACTGGCCGCAATCGACGCAGTCGCCAAGCTTGCTCGTGTCCGCGCCTTTCTTGCGCACGCCGCGCGGTTCGCCACGCTCCGGATCGTAGGTGATGATCAGCGTGTCCGGGTCGAACATCACGCTCTGGAAGCGGGCGTACGGGCACATGTACTTGCATACCTGTTCGCGCATGAAGCCGGCGAAGAGGAAGGTGAAGCCGCCGTAGAGGAAAATCCAAAGGGTTTCCCAGGGGCCGAGGTTGTTGGTCAGGACGTTGTTGATCAGTTCGTCCATCGGCGTGAAGTAGCCCACCAGCGTGAACCCGGTCCATAGCGACAACAGGCCCCAGAGCAGGAACTTGCTGCCCTTGATGCGCAACTTGCGGGCGTCCAGTGGAGCCTTGTCCAGCTTCATCCGGGCATTGCGGTCACCTTCGACCCAGTTCTCGATCCACATGAAGAGCTGGGTGTACACCGTTTGCGGGCAGGCGTAACCGCAGAACAGTCGCCCGGCCACCGCAGTGACCAGGAATAGCGCGTAAGCTGAAATGATCAGCAGAACTGCCAGGTAGATGACGTCCTGTGGCCAGAATACCAAGCCAAAAAGGTAGAACTTGCGTTCGACCAGATGGAACAGGATGGCCTGGCGGTCGTTCCATTCCAGCCAGGGCGTGCCGTAGAAAATCACCTGGGTCAGAATGACCAGAGCGATGCGCCAGTTGTCGAACAGACCGCGTACGCGCTTGGCGTAGATTTTCTTGCGTTTTTCGTAAAAGGATACTTCTGCCACTGGTTCCTGATTGTTTGGCTTTTCCGCTTGGTTCATTGTTGTTCTACACCCGTTGATTGTTATGGTCGGAAACCGGGGGATGGCGGCGTGAGTTGCCGGCCGTCCGCATGAAGCAAGCCTGCGGGGCGAACTAAGGGGGATATGCGGCCAGCCGGCTCATCTGCCTGAAGCTCGTGAACTCCAAGGAAAGCGCAGTGAGCGGTGGGAGGTGTCCCCCGGTTTCCGGATTAAGCTATATCAAGTTGTGTGCCAGCAGTTTGTTGAAAATTAAAGTTATTTAAAACAGTAACTTGTGTTTTTTTTGCCGATGAATTTGCGCTTGGTACGGGCTCTTGTGTCAGAATCGGCAGCAATGAATGACCGGGGTGCCAGTTTTGACATCGCATTTCCTCAGCGAACTGATCTCATTTCTCGACGGCTTGCCTGAGCCGCGTATTGTGATGAGCGCCGATTACCGGATCATTGCGGCGAATCGGGCCTATACCAGGGAGTTTGGCGGCGGGCGGGAGCTGGCTGGGCGCTGCTGTTACGAGGTCTCGCATCGCTTCGAAGTGCCGTGTGATCAGGCAGGTGAATCCTGTCCGTTGAAGTTGAGCCTGGAAGCGGGCGAGCCACAGCGCGTGCTGCACTTGCACCACACGCCACGAGGCGAAGAGCATGTGCTCGTGGAGACCTCGCCGATCCGCGACGAAACTGGAGAAATCGCCTATTTCGTCGAGACCATGCGAGTGGTCAGGCAGGCAAGCAGCCGGGCGGCCACCCGGGGGCTGGTTGGGCGCTCGCCGGCCTTCAGCAGCATGCTGGAGAAAATGATGCGGGTGGCGCCATCCGATGCGGCGGTTCTGCTTCTGGGTGAAACCGGGACCGGGAAGGAATTGGTTGCGCACGCCATCCACGAGGCCAGCGCTCGGGAAGACGGTCCTTTTGTTGCCGTCGACTGCGCGGGAATGACCGAAACCTTGTTTGAGGCCGAGTTGTTTGGCTATGAAAAAGGCGCCTTCACCGGTGCAACACACCGCAAGTTCGGCCTGGTGGAAGCGGCCTCCGGCGGGACGCTGTTTCTCGATGAAATCGGCGAGTTGCCGCTGTCACTTCAGGTAAAACTGCTGCGTCTGCTCGAGACCGGGACTTACCGCCGGGTTGGTGGACTTGACTGGCTGCCCGCCGACTTTCGCCTGATCACAGCGACTCACCGCGATCTTGCGGCCATGGTCAGTGCCGAAAGTTTCCGTCGTGACCTTTATTTCCGGATCAATACTTTTCCAATTCGGACGCCGGCTTTGCACGAGCGTAGCACCGACATTCCACTGTTGGCCGAGTCCTTGCTGGCGCGGGTTGATCGGAAGCCCGGCCGGCGGTTCACTGCGAACGCTCAGGCGTGGCTTTCGGCGCAGCGCTTTTCCGGGAACATCCGTGAACTACGTAACCTGATCGAGCGAGCGTCCTTGCTGGCTGATGGCGATACGATTGACGTTCCTCATCTTCTGGAGATGAGCGATCAGCCTTTGGCTTACGCCCAGGCGGTTGATTCCGGGGATGGCTTTGTGGTCAGCGAAATCATTGATTTAGAAACGCTGGAAGATGATTACCTGCGCTGGGCCAGGGGGCGGCATGTCGGCGATGTCGATGATCTGGCCAGGCGCCTTGGTGTCAGTCCGCGAACCCTGTACCGGAAAATGGAGAGACTGAATTGATGATTTGCTTGGTCATTGCGCCGGGGCTATGACAATGCTATATTTCTTGGGTTTGTATTTATCTTGCAGCCTCATTTTACCAAGTCTTACAATTCCGCATGACTGTTAATCTAGAATCGGCCAAGAGTCATACATTTCCGATAGAGTATCCATTTGTTGGTGCGTGCTCCGGTGCGTTAAGCGGTGGATGAAAACGAAGGTTCCTTGCGAGAGCTAACCATGAAGATCAGGATTATTCCTTTTTTGCTGGCGGTTTCTGTTTTCCCCGCAGCGGGTTTTGCCCAGGATGCGGCGGCGCCCGCAACCGCAGTGTCGACAACGCCAGGCGTGCAGCAGGCGCTCCGTGATATTGCCCAGGGGGCTGTGTTGAAGAGTCCCGAGGTTACTGCCAGGTGGCGAAACTACCGGGCGGCGGAAGAAGAGATCGGCGTTGCTCAGGGGGGCTACCTGCCGCGCGTTGATCTGACCGCCGGAGCAGGTCGTGAAACACTGAAAACACCGCCGACCAATAACAAGGATAGCTACACCCGTCGCGGTTATGGTCTGTCGCTCAGCCAGATGCTGTTTGACGGCTTCGCGACGCGTAGTGAAGTGCGCAGGTTGGACAAGGCGAGGATGGTTCGCTACTACGAACTGCTGGAAGCCTCGGAAAATGTCGCCCTGGAAGCCAGCAAGGCTTACATGGATGTCCTCCGCTATCGCAAGCTGGTCGAGCTTGCCGAAGAAAATTACGTTCGGCACAAGGCAACGCATGAGCAACTGAAGGCCCGCACGGCATCCGGAGTTGGTCGTCGTGTCGATCTGGAGCAGGCAGGAAGCCGGCTGGCGCTTGCCGAAGTCAATCTGACCACCGAAATTGCCAACCTGCACGACGTTACCGCCCGCTATCAGCGTCTGGTTGGCGCCATGCCGCCAGCTACGATCATGCCGCCGAATCTGGTTGGCAGCGCGCTTCCTGAAACGCCGAAGGCTGTCGTCGATACGCTGCACCGCCGCAATCCGACGCTGTACGCTGCGATCGAGAACATCGAAGCCGCGCAACACGAAATCGATGCCAAGCGTGCCGCCTATTCCCCGCGTGTCGATCTCCGTGCCCGGACCGAGACGACCTCCAACTACCAAGGGGCCAGTGGTGACCGTGACTACAACGTTGCCGAGGTGGTCTTCAGCTGGAATCTGTTCAACGGGGGATCTGACCGTGCCCGCGAGCGTCAGTTCACCGAGCGCAAGCACATGGCCATGGAAATGCGCGAGAAGGCTTGCCGGGATACCCGTCAAACGGCCTTGATTGCCTTTAACGATGTATCCAGGATCAAGGAACAGGTGAGCGATCTGGCAACCCAGGTAGCTCTGCTCGAGAAAACGCGCAATGCCTACCGTGACCAGTTCAATGTCGGTCAGCGCACCCTGCTGGACTTGCTTGATACCGAAAACGAGTTGCTGTCGGCTCGCCGCGCCTCGGTCAATGCGGAAACTGATCTCTCCCTGGCTTATCTGCGTACCTATGCAGGCATGGGGACCTTGCTCGAGTTCATGGGCTTGCAGAAGCTGGAAACTTCCACCCCGGCAAGTACCGAACTGGCCGATGTCGATGCGGCATCGCTGTGCCCGCCGGAAGGTGTGGTCCAGCAAGTCACCGCGCGTGAGGATCTGGATGCCAGGGCGCGTGACATGATTGGCGGAATGCGCCCGGCGCCGGCGCCGTCGGCTCCGGCAACCGAAGTCGAAACCTTGGTCCGTACCTGGGCTCAGGCCTGGTCGGCAAAGGATTATGCCGCCTACACCGCCTTCTATGCACCCAGCTTCACTCCGGATGGCGGTTTGTCGCGTGAAGATTGGGCGCAGTTGCGTCGTGGTCGCATCACGCCGCGTGAGCGTATCTCGGTGGCTGTCGAAAGGATGCGTGTGCGCATGGAGGGTGAGGACCGCGCCTTCGCAGAGTTCGAACAGACTTATCGCTCGAATGTCTTCAACGACCGCGTGCTGAAGACACTTGAACTCATCCGCGTCAATGGCAAGTGGTTGATCAATCGCGAAAGCTCGACGCCTTGTCTGGGTAACACGACGGGCGGTTGCCAGCGTTCTAATCGCTGAAAGATAAAGGCGGGTGTTACCCGCCGCTTGTCTGCTCGAGAATCCCCGGGGGTTTGACTCACCGGGGATTTTTTTGCCTATTCAGCCCGGCTCCACCTGGGAAACAAAGACATAACCTTGCGAGCGCAGGGTCTTGATGAAGCTGCTGCCGTCCGGCTGCTGACCGAGAATCCGCCGGATCTGACTGACATGCACGTCGATGATCCGGTCGTAGGGGATGTATTCGCGGTTGAGTACCCGAGACAGCACTTCCCGCGAGAGGGGTTCGAAAGGGTGTTCGAGGAAGGCCAGCAGCAAGGCGAATCCAGATACCCCGATTGAAACCGGGTTGCCGTCTTCGTCAAGCAACTCCCTGGAGGCGGTATCAAGCGTCCAGTGGCCGAAGCGCATGCGCCGGAAGGCGCTACGTGAGACTGTCGATGCGTTGCGCAACTGGCTGCGCCTGAGCAGGGCCCGGGTACGGGCAAGCAGTTCGCGCATGTTGCAGGGTTTGGGCAGGAAATCATCGGCACCGATCTCGATGCCGATGATGCGCTCGATTTCGTCCGAGCGTGTCGAGTGAATCAGTACCGGAATTTCCGAATGCTGGCGCAACTGTCTGAGTAATTCCAATCCATCGGCATCGGGCAGGCTGAGATCAAGAATGACTACGTCGGGTTTGTGGTCCAGTTGGCGCCACATGGCCGCACCGTTTTCGGCGAAAATGCTGCTGATGCCTACCGTACCCAAGGTGGTACTGACAACATGCCGGGTGCCTGGGTCATCTTCTACGATCAGTGCGGTCTGACTCATGTACGGGTCTAAGGGGGCTCGATTGCGCTGATTGTAATGCATTGTAAAAGCAAGTGTGCGAGATGCAGCAATCCCACCTCCAGTGGTGGATCCGATTTACCAATCTTCAACCTTCTTTCTTCGCCGGGCATGACAATGAAGGTTGTTCAACGTGTGACGATGCGATTACCGCTATGCAGATACCTCGGGAACTGGAAGGTTTTGATGTCGCTGGTGCCGTAGCGCGCATGCTGGATCGGCCCGAGCTCTGGTGGCATGCGCTGGGTTTTTTCGTTCGCCATTTTTCCGGATGGAAGAATGGATGGCTGGAATCGGTCGGCGACCCCGCTGCCGAGCGCCGGTCAGTGCATGCCGTTCGGAGTGCTGCCGCCAATGTCGGTGCGGTGGAGTTGGCACGGCAGGCTGAGGCGCTGGAGAAAATTCTTCTTCAGCACATGGCCGGTGACTGCGGAGAATCGCCCGATGCTGTGCGCGTTGCGCTGGCCAAGGCTTTTGATCATGCCTGGGGCAATGCCGATGCCGCCTGGCGGGAAACAGGTTGCGGGTTGCCGGAGTAGATGTGACGCGGGAATCGGTGAGTCCGCCGCTGGGCAGGCACCTTGCCAGGGTTAACCTGCAGGTCTTGCTGCCGGCATTCCTCATGTTGTCGCTGATCATCCTCGTCACTGCAGGGGGCTTCGACCTGCATGACCGGATTGTCGAGGGGCAGTCACGCACGGCCCTGCTCAAGACCGCCCTGCCGGGCAGTCAGCCCGGAACCGGAGACGCCAGGAATGAGGCATTCGGGAACATTCTTGTTTCACAAACCGATTTAAGCTCGCTCACCGTGTTTGCTCACGATCGCGGTGTGCTTTTCGAGTATCGGCGCCCGGGCGACGAAGTCATTCCGCATCATCTGCCGGCAGTGCTCGAGGAGGGTTACCGGTTGGCGTTCGGGAATATCGATTTTCTCGTCGAGACCCACTGGGGGAATGCAACAACGGCCTGGATGCTGGTCAGATTTGATTTGGTGGCCCTGCATCACCGGATGCTGGGCTATGCCTTGCTGATTCTAATTGAGTTTGCGTTGGCGCTATGGATCATTCTCAGGCTGCAGGCGCGCCAGGTTGAACAAGCCGTTCGCCCGCTGAATCTGCTCAATGAAAACATGGCTGACATCTCGCTCGGGCGACTCGAGACCCGAGCTGCGCACTCGGAGATTGCCGAGTTCGAGCGCCTGAGCGAGGGCTTCAACCAGATGGTGGCGCAGATACGCGAACGCGATCACTGGCTGGCCTCCCATCTCGGCAATCTGGAGCAGATTGTCGAGCAGCGCACCCGGGAACTCCGCCAGGCCAAGGAAGTTGCGGAGGCAGGGAGTCTCGCCAAGAGCGAGTTCCTGGCGACCATGAGCCATGAAATCCGGACCCCGATGAATGGTGTTCTGGGGATGACTGAACTCCTGCTCAACACCGGGCTGACGCCAACCCAGCGCCAGTTTGTCGAGGCCGTCGATCGTTCGGGGCGGCACCTGCTGGCGATCATCAACGACGTGCTGGATTTCTCCAAGATCGAGGCTGGTCGTTTCGAACTTGAGGAGGAGGATTTCGACCTCTGCCGACTGCTCGATGAGGCGGTCGAGCTGTTTTCGCAGCCAGCCAACAAGAAAGGGCTCGCGCTGCTGATCGAAGTGCCCGCAGCGCAACCGGTACGCTTGAGAGGCGATGCCTTGCGCTTGCGGCAAGTCGTGGCCAACCTCCTGAATAACGCCGTGAAGTTCACCGAGCAGGGCGAAATCGTGCTCAGTCTGTCACTGCTGCCCTCCGATCCTGGGTGCCAGTGTCTGGAACTGCGCGTCAGGGATACCGGCGTGGGCATCCCTTTGGAGGCTCAGGCACGGATATTCGAGCATTTTGCCCAGGCCGACGGTTCGACGACCCGACGCTTCGGTGGAACCGGCCTGGGTCTCGCCATCTGTCGGCGACTGATCGAAATGATGGGCGGCGAGATCACGGTGGTCAGCACGCCTGGAACGGGTGCCTGTTTCACGGTTACGCTATGCTTGCCGAAGGCCGCCCAAGCACCAGCAGCGCCGACGGACAACGAGGTGGCAACCACATCGCGGCGGGTCGATATTCCGACGGATGTCGCGCCGCCGCCGGTTCTGCGGGGGCGGGTCCTGCTGGCCGAAGACAACGAGAGCAACCAGATCGTCGCGCGTACACATCTCGAGAGGCTGGGGCTGCAGGTGGTAGTGGTTGGCGATGGACAGCAGGCGATCGATTTGCTGGCCAGCGAACAGTTCGATCTGGTGCTGATGGATTGCCAGATGCCGTCGGTGGATGGATTTGCCGCTTGTGCCGAACTCCGCCGTCGCGAGGCAGCCGGCAATCTGCCTCGCTTGCCGGTAGTAGCCCTGACCGCGAATGCCATGCACGATGATCGTACGCGCTGCCTGGAGGCGGGGATGGATGACTATCTTGCCAAGCCGTATCGGGGGGAAGAGATACTTGCCGTACTTGAACGCTGGTTGCCGCGTGAGCGGCGCAAGGCGTCAGTGATTCCTGCGCCCGCGTCCTTTACTCCGGTGGCTGCGGAAGTGCTTGACCCCGGGGTGTTCGAGCAGTTGCGGGTCCTGGCGCCCAATGGCGCGAGTGCCCTGATCCGGCAGCTGATCGATGCCTACCTGCGCGGCTCGGAAAGTCTCTGGGGGGACTACGAAAGCGCACTGTCGGTGGCTGACGCGGATGGAATGGCGCAAGCCTGTCATACCCTCAAGTCGAGCAGCTATAACGTCGGTGCAGTACGTTTTGCCGGCTTGTGCCGTGAAATCGAGAGCCTCTGCCGGGAGGGGCGCCATGCCGAAGTCGGGCAGTTGCACGCTGGTCTGCTGGCTGAACGTACGGCGGTGCTTCAGGCGTTGCACGATATCCTGGGACGGGAACAGGCATGAGAATTCTGGCTGCGGACGATGATCCCACCATGGGCGTGATGTTCCGCGCCGTACTCGGCGCGCCGGTGTTCGAACTGCACTATGTTGCTGACGGCCTGGCGGCGATGCAGGCCTATCTCGCTGAGGGGCCTTTCGATCTGGTCCTGCTCGACGTCGAAATGCCGGGAATGAGCGGCTTGCAGGTGGCTGCCTCGATTCGCCGAGATCAGCCGGCCTTGCCCATCGTTCTGTTGACCGGTCGTGAGGATGCGGATTTTCAGCTCGCGCTCGCCGACCTGTCCGCCCATCATCTCGCCAAGCCGGTTGATTGGGGCGTACTGGCCAAACACCTCCAGGCCCTGGTGACTGTTGGTTAAGCTCGAACTCGGGTTAGACTGTCGCTGCTCAATTCAAGCGGAGGAAGTGAACATGAAAATGACGACGTTGGCGATTCTCGGGTTGGTGCTCAGCATGCCTGCGATGGCCTCGGAGGAACTGGCCAAGGCAAAGAACTGCATGACCTGTCATGCCTTGAACAAGAAGATCGTCGGCCCGAGTTATCAGGAAATCGCTGCCAAGCGCTCCGGGGAAAAGGGAGCAGAGGCTGCGCTGGCCGCCAAGATCAAGAATGGCAGCAAGGATGAGTGGGGCAAGGTGCCGATGCCGGCCAATCAGGTCACCGATGCCGAGGCAGCGACGCTCGCCAAGTGGGTCCTGTCGATCAAGTAAAGGCTGTCGAAGCAACAGGACGCTGCCTGCGAAAGCGCCTGCAACTTGAAAACCGGAGGCAGGCCGTGGACAAGGGAAACGGCCTGCCGCAGCATTCATCAGGCGAATTGATCGCCGGGGGTGCCTTGCCAGCCTCATGTAAATCAGCGTATGCTTATATACATGAACCCAGTCATCCGCTCCCTGTTTCTTGCCCTTGGCCTGATCTCGACCACGCTCGTGGCCGGCGAAAGCCTGCCGGTCGTCGTCGTCAAGCCGCATCCGGTCGATCTCGGCTTTGCCGCGGAAGCGGTGGTCGAAGCCGTTCAGCAGGCCACAGTTGGCGCCCAACTCGCCGGCCGCGTCCTCGAAGTGCGCGCCGATGCCGGTCAGCGGGTCAACAAGGGCGATCTGCTGATGCGCATCGACGCCCGCGAAGCGGGCGAAGCCGCCCGTGCTGCCGACGCGCAGTACAAAGTAGCGAAACTCAATTACGAACGGCACCGGCAACTGAAAGAACAGAAGTTCGTCAGCCAGGCCGCGCTCGACAAGGCCAAGGCCGACTTCGACGCAGCTGCTGCCAATCGCGGTGCCGCCGGTGCCAGCCAGA
The DNA here is from genome assembly GCA_002425245.1 of Betaproteobacteria bacterium UBA5582. Lineage (GTDB taxonomy): Bacteria > Pseudomonadota > Gammaproteobacteria > Burkholderiales > Rhodocyclaceae > Azonexus. The sequence continues at coordinate 16,476 of DILW01000119.1, forward strand.
GCCACGCCACCATCGTCGCGCCGATGACCGGCATCGTCGCCCGCCGGCATGCCGAAGCCGGTGACATGGCGATGCCGGGCACGCCGCTATTCACCATTTACCAACCCGGTGGCCTGCGTGTCACCGCCAGCGTGCCCCAGCATCGCCTGGCGGCGATGCGCGGGGTTGGTACTGCCCGAGTTGAATTTCCCGAGTTGGCCAAGTGGGTAGACGCGACTGCGGTCCAGTTGTTGCCCACGGTTGATGCCGCAACCCATGTGTCGCAGGTGCGGGTCAGCCTGCCAGCTGTCCCTGACGCCGTTCCCGGCATGTTTGCCCGGGTCCATTTCGTCACCGGCCGCGCCGACAAGCTGACCGTCCCGGCTGCCGCCGTCGTTCGCCGCGGTGAGGTCGCCGCTGTCTACGTGCTTACCGCCGACCAGCGTCTCGTCCTGCGCCAGTTGCGCCTCGGCGAAGCCGTTGGCCAGGGCGAGATCGAGGTGCTGGCCGGGCTGGCGGCGGGCGACCAGGTGGTGACCGACCCGGTCAAGGCCGCCATCCAGATTCGCTCGGGCAAGTAGGTCATGGCTACCGAACCGACCTCGCTCGGGATTTCCGGGCGCATCGCCGCCGCCTTCCAGGATTCGCGCATCACCCCTCTGCTTGCTCTGGTCGCCTTCCTGATGGGCGTCTTCGCGACCCTGGTCACCCCGCGCGAGGAAGAACCGCAGATCGACGTGACCATGGCCGACGTGTTGGTCGCCTGGCCGGGCGCCTCGGCCAAGGATGTCGAGAACCTGGTGGCGACGCCGGGCGAGCAGGTGCTGTCGCGCATGCACGGCGTCGAGCACGTCTATTCGATGGCGCGTCCGGGCATGGCAGTGATCACCGTGCAGTTCGAGGTCGGCGTCAAGTACAACGACGCGGTGCTGCGCCTGCACGATACGGTGATGGCGCACCGCGACTGGTTGCCGGCCAATCTCGGCGTCTCCGAACCGGTGATCAAGCCGCGCGGCATCGACGATGTGCCGATTGTCGCGCTGACCTTCCACACCGCCGATCCGGCACGCTCGGCCTTCGAACTGCAGCAGGTGGCGCGGGCAGTCGAGATCGAACTGAAGCGGATCAAGGGCACGCGCGACATTTCGACGCTCGGTGGCCCCGATCACGCGGTGCGCGTGCTGCTCGATGCCGAGCGGATGAACGCCTTCGGCATCACACCGCAGGAGATTGCCGGCGCGCTGACCGTCTCCAATGCCCTGCAGACCTCGGGCAGCCTGGTTGGCGGCAATCGGGAAATCCTAGTCCAGACCGGAACCTATCTCGAATCGGCGGCGGATGTGAAGCGCCTGGTGGTGGCGGTGCGCGAGCGCAAGCCGATCTACCTGAGCGACGTCGCTACCGTCGAGGACGGTCCAGACCAGCCGCAGCGCTACGCCTGGTTCGGCACCAAGGCCGGTGAATTCCCGGCGGTCACCATCCAGATTTCCAAGCAACCCGGCGTCAATGCGGCCGACGTCGCCAACGCCGCCATCGCCCGCATCGACGGCCTGAAGAATGTCGTCATCCCCGACGGCGTTGAGGTCACGGTCACCCGCAACTACGGCGAGACGGCCACCGAAAAGGCGCAGAAGCTGATCGGCAAGCTGGTCTTTGCCACCGCTTTCGTCGTGCTGCTGGTCTTCTTTGCGCTGGGCAAGCGCGAAGCGGTGATCGTCGGCATCGCCGTCACGCTGACCCTGGCGGCGACGCTGTTCGCCTCCTGGGCCTGGGGTTTCACGCTCAACCGGGTATCGCTGTTCGCGCTGATCTTCTCGATCGGCATCCTGGTGGACGACGCGATCGTGGTGGTCGAGAACATCCATCGCTGGCAGGGCCTGCATCCGGAGAAGGGGCTGCTGGAAATCATCCCCGGCGCGGTTGATGAAGTCGGCGGGCCGACCATCCTGGCGACGCTGACCGTCATCGCCGCGCTGCTGCCGATGGCCTTCGTCTCCGGCCTGATGGGCCCGTACATGAGCCCGATCCCGATCAACTCGTCGATGGGCATGGCGTTGTCGCTGGCCATCGCCTTCGTCGTCACGCCCTGGCTGGCGGTGCGGCTGATGAAGTCGCATGGCGGCGCACATGGCGCGGTGCCGGTGTCGAAGCTGGATGCGAAGCTCGACAGCACTTTCCGCAAGCTGCTCACGCCCTTCCTCGATCCGCTGACGGGCGGCGCGGCGCGCATCAAGCTGGCGCTTGTCGTCGTCCTGCTGATCCTCGGTTCGGTGTCGCTGGCCTACTTCCAGCTGGTCGTGCTCAAGATGCTGCCCTTCGACAACAAGAGCGAATTCCAGATCATTGTCGACATGCCGGCCGGTACCCCGGTCGAGGAAACGGCGCGGGTGCTGCAGGAAATCGGCGCCGAACTGGCCAAGGTCGAGGAAGTGACGAACTACCAGGCCTATGCCGGTACCGCCAGCCCGATCAACTTCAACGGCCTGGTCCGCCAGTACTACCTGCGCGCGGCCCCGGAAAAGGGCGACATCCAGGTCAATCTGGTCGACAAGGCGCATCGTTCACGCAAAAGTCATGAAATCGCCGCCGGCGTACGCGCCGCGGTCGAGGCCGTCGGGCAGCGCAATGGCGGGGTGGCCAAGGTCGTCGAAGTACCGCCCGGGCCGCCGGTGATGTCGCCCATCGTCGCCGAAATCTACGGGCCCGACTACGCCGGCCAGATCGCGGTCGGCAAGCAGGTACGCCAGGCCTTTATGGAAACCGACGACATCGTCGCCATCGACGACTACATCGACGCCGATTCGCGCAAGTTCGTGCTGCATGTGCTGCAGGCCAAGGCCGCGCAACTGGGGGTGGCGCAGAGCGACATCGTCGAGGTGGTCGGCATGGGCCTGGCCGGCATGGACGTGACGCCGGTTCGCAATGCCGAGTCAAAATTTGCCGTGCCAGTGCGCGTGGTGCTGCCGGCTGGGCAGAAATCGACGCTCGACGCCCTGCTCAAGCTGCGCGTGCGTTCCCGCGACGGGCAACTGGTGCCGGTCTCGGAGCTGGTCGAAGTGCGTGACCAGGCGCGCGAGAAGACCATCTACCACAAGGACCTGCTGCCGGTGGTTTACGTCGTTGGCGACATGGGCGGCAAGCTCGATTCGCCGCTCTACGGCATGTTCGACATCCGCTCCCGGATCAACGGCATGGCGCTCAAGGAAGGCGGCACGCTGGGCGAATGGTTCATCCGCCAGCCCACCGATCCCTATGCCGGCTACAGCGTCAAATGGGACGGCGAATGGCAGGTCACGTACGAAACCTTCCGCGACATGGGGCTGGCCTACGCGGTCGGTCTGATATTGATTTATCTGCTAGTGGTCGCTCACTTCGGTAGTTATCTGGTGCCGCTGATCATCATGGCGCCGATCCCGCTCACCATCATCGGCGTGATGCCCGGGCACGCGCTGTTCGGCGCGCAATTCACCGCCACCTCGATGATCGGCATGATCGCGCTGGCCGGCATCATCGTCCGCAACTCGATCCTGCTCGTCGATTTCATCAAGCAGCAGGTCGCTGCCGGCATGGATTTCCACGACGCGGTGATCCAGTCGGCGGCGGTGCGTGCCAAGCCGATCGCGCTGACTGCGCTGGCCGCCATGCTCGGCGCCATGTTCATCCTCGACGACCCGATCTTCAACGGTCTGGCCCTGGCGCTGATCTTTGGCATCCTGGTGTCCACGCTGCTGACCCTGGTCGTCATCCCCGTCCTCTACTACGCAGCCTTCCGCAAGGAGCATCAATCATGACCATCGAACGCATCATCCGCATCATGGCCGGCTTCTTCGTCATGCTCTCGCTGGCCCTGGGCTGGCAGGGTAGCCCGGTGTTCGTCTCCGAATGGTTCCTGGCGTTCACCGCCTTCGTCGGCCTCAACCTGTTCCAGAGCGGCTTCACCGGCTTCTGCCCGCCGGAAATGCTGCTCAGGAAAATGGGTGTCAAGTCGGGCGATGGTGCTTGCTGCAAGTAGGCACTGGCTGCCAGGGCTGAATTCGCATCCCGTAACCCCGGCGCTTTCCTGCGCGGCCTTTCGCTCAATGCCTGGGGGCGGCTCGCTATAATCTGCGGACTTCTTCCAGGAGTCCTTGGTCATGCAGCTGCGCTCCCTTCTTCCCATCTTCTTCGCCGGCTGCCTGCCGGCGCTGGCCGCGCCGAACGCGCCGGTCACCCGCGTCGTGCTCTATCCGGGCAGTGCCCTCGTCGAACGCACGGCGACCGTGCGTGCCGGCGACCAGCAGTTGCAGATTGCCGGCCTGCCCGCCAGTTTCGATGCCGATAGCGTGCAGATCGAAGCCGACGCCGGGATCGAGATCGGCGAGCTGGTCTGGCGCGACAGTGCCCGCAGCGCACCGCTCAATGCCGAGGAGGCGCGGCTGGAAAAGCTGGTCCGCCAGTTGAGCGAGCGCGTTGCGCAGCTCGACGGCGAGCGGCTGGCGGCGGAGCGCACGCTGAAGTACCTCGACGCCCTGGCCTCGCCCGGTGACGCCATCCACGACGGCAACCCGCAGCGCGTGCTCGACGCCCTGCGCCTCGGCGGCGTCCAGGCGCAGCGGCGCATCCTCGAGATCGATAGCCAGAAGCGCGACCTCGAACGCGAACTGCAGGCCCGTCTGCGCGACCTCGAACGGGTGCGGCCGGCGGTCGCCGCCGTCCGCCAGCTCGACTTGCGCCTGAACGCGCGGCGCGATGGCAAGGTCCGCCTGCGCTACCTGTTCGCCGAGGCCGGCTGGCGTCCGGCTTACCGCGCCAAGCTCGACAGCGACGGGCGGCGGGTCGAGATCGAGCGCCTGGCGCAGATCGCCCAGCGCAGCGGCGAGGACTGGAGCAAGGTCGAACTCGCGCTGTCCACCGGCCAGCCGCAGCAGCGCGTCGCCGGTCCGCTGCCCGATCCCTGGAACCTCTCGCTGCGCCCGGAGCAACGCCCCGAAGCGCGTGCCATGATGCCGATGATGGCCGCCGCGCCGGCGCCCATGGCGAAGAGTGCTGTGGCGGCTGACCGGGCTGCCGAACCACTGTTCGAGGTGGCGGTGACGCAAAGCGAGTTCGCCACCGAATACGCTATTCCCGGCCGCATCGACCTGCCGGCCGACGGGCGCAAGGTGGCGGTGGCGCTGGGCCGCCTGCAGGTGCCGGTCGAACTGCACGCGCAGGTGGCGCCGCGCCAGGACAAGGCCGCCTACCTGGTCGCCCGGGGCGATTTGCCGGAAGGCGTCTGGCCGGCCGGCAACCTGCAGATCTACCGCAACGGCGCCTACGTCGGCCAGACCACCTGGGACCCGGCGCAGGAAACGCAGTTGAAGCTGCCCTTCGGGCGTGACGAGAAGATCAAGGTGGCGGTGCGCAACCTGGCCGCCGACCAGGCGCGCGCCGGCTTCGTCGGCCAGCAGGCGGAACGCCGCCTCGCCGACGTGTTCACGGTGACCAACCAGCACGCGCGGCCGGTCGACATCCGCGTCATCGACGCCAGCCCGGTTGCCCGTGACAGCCAGATCGAGGTCGAGGCCAGCTTCCAGCCGCCGGTCACCGCCAAGGACTGGGACGACCGGCCAGGTGTCGTCGCTTGGGAACAGCGTCTCGATGCCGGCGCGGCGGCCAGCTTCACCGCCAATTACCGCATCCGCTGGCCGAAGGAACGCAAAGTCATCGGCCTGCCCTGAGCTCGGGCGAGCGGAGAGAGTGACTGAATCGGATCCGTCGGCCCCGGCATCCCCGGCCGGGGTCAGCGACGCTGGCCTGCCAGCAGGAAATCGAGGAAGGCCTCGGCCACCACCGAGAGATGCTTGCCGCGCAGGTAGGCGACATACCATTGCCTGAGCAGTGGTAGTCCCTCGACGTCGAGTACGCGCAGCAAACCGGACTCGCCTTCCAGCGCCAGGGTGTGCGCCGACAGCAGGGTCAGTCCGAGACCGCCGGCCACCGCCTGCTTGACCGCCTCGTTGCTGCCCAGTTCCAGCCTTACCCTGGGTTCCAGGCCGTGCTCGGCAAACAGGCGCTCGGCCGCCAGACGCGTGCCGGAACCTGCTTCGCGCAGGATCAGTGACTCCTCGGCAATGCGTGTCAGCGCGATGGCGCGGCTGTTGGCGAGCGGATGGTCATGACGGGCGACGACCACCAGCGGATTGTCGGCAAAGGCAGTGGCGACGACATCGATGTGTTCCGGCGGTGCACCGAGCACGACCAGATCATCGATGTTGTCGGCCAGTCGGGACAGCAGCGTTTCGCGGTTGGCGACGGTCAGCGTTGCGTCGATCCCAGGGTATTGCTGGCAGAAGGCGCCGAGCAGCCGGGGAATCAGTGATTCCGCGGTGGTCACGATGGCCAGCCGGAGCCGCCCGCGTTTCAGCCCCTGCAAATCGGCCAGGCGCATTTCCAGGCGTTCCAGCGCATTCAGCGTCTCGTGCGCGGTGGCCAGTGTCTCGCGGCCGGCATCGGTCAGGAACAACTGCTTGCCGAGGCGTTCGAGCAGCGGCTGGCCCAGGCTTTCCTCCAGTTGCTTGACCTGGGTGAACACAGCCGGCTGCGTCAGATGCAACTCCTCGGCGGCGCGCGTGTAGGAGAGAAGGCGGGCCACCGCGGCAAAAACCCGAAGCTGGTGCAGGCTGAAGCGCATGGCTAAAGAATAGATAAAAATCTATTGTTTGTCTAAAAACAATTCAGTTTTGTTTGGTTTGTTGTCTGCGCATACTTCTCCCATCCCGAACCCGTCGGGGCGATGCAAAACCACATGAGAGGAGACAGGTATGGCAGCAGCGAAGAAGTACGATGCCGGCGTCAAGGAATACCGCACGATGTACTGGCAGCCGGATTATCAGGTTAAGGATTCCGATATTCTGGCCGTGTTCAAGGTCATCCCGCAGGCCGGGGTGTCGCGTGAGGAGGCCGCTGCCGCAGTGGCTGCCGAGTCGTCCACGGCAACCTGGACCACCGTGTGGACCGATCTGCTGACCGATCTCGAATACTACAAGGGCCGTGCCTACGCCATCGAGGACGTGCCGGGCAACGACGAGGCTTTCTATGCCTTCATCGCCTATCCGATGGATCTGTTCGAAGAGGGTTCGGTCGTCAACGTGTTCACCTCGCTGGTCGGCAATGTCTTCGGCTTCAAGGCCGTGCGTTCGCTGCGCCTGGAAGATGTCCGCTTTCCGCTGTGGTTCGTCACCACCTGCCCGGGGCCTCCGCACGGCATCCAGGTCGAGCGTGACAAGCTGGACAAGTATGGCCGGCCGATGCTCGGCTGCACGATCAAGCCCAAGCTGGGCCTGTCGGCCAAGAACTACGGCCGCGCCGTATATGAGTGCCTGCGCGGCGGCCTTGACTTCACCAAGGACGACGAGAACGTCAATTCCCAGCCCTTCATGCGCTGGCGCGACCGTTTCGACTTCTGTCAGGAAGCCATCGAGAAGGCCGAGGCCGAAACCGGCGAGCGTAAAGGTCACTACATGAACGTGACGGCGGGCACCTACGAGGAAATGATCGAGCGCGCCGAGTACGCCAAGGAAATCGGTACGCCGATCATCATGTCCGACTACCTCACCGTCGGCTGGGCGGCGCATACCTCGCTGTCCAAGTGGTGCCGCAAGAACGGCATGCTGCTGCATGTACACCGCGCCATGCACGGTGTGATCGACCGCAACCCGAATCACGGCATCAACTTCCGCGTGCTGACCAAGATGTTGCGCCTGATGGGTGGCGACCACCTGCATTCCGGCACCGTCGTCGGCAAGCTTGAGGGTGACCGCGAAGCCACGCTGGGCTGGGTCGACCTGATGCGCGACCGCTACATCAAGGCCGATCGCTCGCGCGGCATCTTCTTCGACCAGGACTGGGGGCCGATGCCCGGCGTCATTCCGGTTGCTTCCGGCGGCATCCACGTCTGGCACATGTCGGCGCTGGTGTCGATCTTCGGCAACGATTCGGTGCTGCAGTTCGGTGGCGGCACGATCGGCCATCCCTGGGGCAACGCCGCCGGCGCCGCCGCCAACCGGGTGGCCCTGGAAGCCTGCGTCCAGGCGCGCAACGAGGGCCGGCAGATCGAGAAGGAAGGCAAGGAGATCCTGCTCAACGCCGCCAAATCTAGCCCCGAACTCAAGGTGGCGATGGAAACCTGGAAGGAAATCAAGTTCGAGTTCGACGTGGTGGACAAGCTGGACGTTCAGCACCGCTGACCCTGCTCGCCCCATTCAAGAAAGGAAGCCGCAATGAGCGATGTTCAAGATTACAAATCCCGCCTCTCCGACCCGTCCAGCCGCATGATGGGCACCTTTTCCTACCTGCCGCCGATGAGTCCGGAACAGATCCGCAAGCAGATCGAGTGGATCATCAGGAATGGCTGGAACCCGGCCATCGAGCACACCGAGCCGGCGCATGCCATGTCCAATTACTGGTACATGTGGAAGCTGCCAATGTTCGGGGAAACCGACGTCGAAGTCATCCTGGCCGAACTGGAAGCCTGTCACAAAGCCAACCCGGACAACCACGTCCGCCTGCTCGGCTACGACAATTTCAAGCAGAGCCAGGGCGCCAACATGGTGGTCTATCGCGGCAAGGCCGTGTGAGTGCCTGATGCCCCCGCCCGGTGCGGGGGGCGTCATCCTTCAGCGGAGCAGAACATGAATGATCTGATCGAGCAGTACCGTATCGTCGACGAACCGTACTACCGCCCTGTGGCGGATGAAGTCGCCTTGTTCGAGGCGAGTTTTGCCAGCAAGATGCCGATGATGCTCAAGGGGCCGACCGGCTGCGGCAAGACGCGCTTCGTCGAGCACATGGCCTGGAAGCTGCGCAAGCCTCTGGTCACCGTCGCCTGCAACGAGGACATGACCGCTTCCGACCTGGTTGGCCGCTTCCTGCTCGATGCTTCCGGCACCCGCTGGCAGGATGGCCCGCTGGCCGTCGCCGCGCGTCATGGTGCAATCTGCTATCTCGATGAAGTGGTCGAAGCCCGCCAGGACACCACCGTGGTCATCCACCCGCTCACCGACAACCGTCGGGTGCTGCCGCTGGAGAAGAAAGGCGAGTTGCTGCGTGCCCACCCCGATTTTCATCTGGTGATTTCCTACAATCCGGGCTACCAGAGCCTGATGAAGGACTTGAAGCAATCCACCAAGCAGCGCTTCGGCGCGCTCGATTTCAATTACCCCGAGCACGGCGCGGAGCTCGAGATCGTTGCCCACGAAGCGAAGATCGACGCTGCCGTGGCCGACAAGCTGGTTGCCATCGCCGAGCGGGCGAGGAACCTCAAGGGGCACGGTCTCGACGAGGGCATCTCGACGCGCATGCTGATCCATGCCGGCGAGTTGATCGCGTGCGGTGTCAATCCGCTGGCGGCCTGCCGCGTTGCCCTGGTGCGGCCGATCACCGACGACCCCGACATGCGCGACGCGCTGGACGCCGCCGTTTCCACCTTTTTCTGAACGACGGGAGGCCGCGATGAGCGTGAACCTCGCCGACTATCAGGAACTGCTCGACGACCTGCCGGAGAAACACCGGCAGCTGCTCGAAGCCGAATGGCACGAGGCGACGCGCATTCTCTCGCCGCGCGGCCTGGACAACTGGCTGAAGAGCGCCATCGCGCTGATGCGCATGGGGCGCGGCGGCGACATCGTCAGCGCCTGGATCGAGCATCTGCCTGCCGTGGCCCGTGAGGTCGGCGAGGATGTTGTTGCCGATTTTGCCCAGCAGTGTCTGCAGTTCGCCTCGCGTACCTCGGGTGCGGTGATCGAACTGGTCATTGCCACGGCGCCAACGGCGGCCAAGCGTCTTGGTGATCCCGAGCTGTTCCGTGCCTATCTGCAACTGCTCAACGTCCTGCTCGGCCAGGCCGCACGCGGTCTGCGGCCGATGCTCGAACACCTTGATCAGTTGCTCGGCGTGCTCACGCTCGGCGGCTTGCGGCGCTGGGCGCTGTGGGGGGCACAGGCGCATCGCACCAATTTCGAAGAGCAGGTGCGTTACTTCAGTCTCACTTCCGAAGAAGCGAAGGCGATGCTGCAGAAGGAAAGAAAGGGCACCCTGTTCGTCGACGTGCATCGCCGTATCGGCATGTATCTGCGGGCCTTGTGGGGGCGCGATTTCTTCATGCGGCCGACGGCCGGCGATTTCGATTCGCGCGACGGCTTCAAGCCTTTCATCGCCGATTTCTTCCTCCACCTGCCCGATGCCTACGATGACTGGCAAGGCATCGTCGGACAGGATATCTACCGGGCTGCCGCCGCCCACTGCGCCGCGCACGTGGTGGCGACGACGGCGCGCATCGATGCCGCTCATCTGTCGGCGCTGCAGCAGGCCTGCATCGGATTGTTCGAGGATGCGCGCGTCGAGGCGCTGGCGATCCGCCGCTTTCCCCGCCTGCGCGAACTGTGGGCGCAGTTCCATACGGTCGAGGTGACGGGCCGGGAGGCCGGCGTGGGCGACTACCTCCAGCGCATTGCCCGTGCCCTGCTTGACCCCGCCGGTGCCGATGCCGACCCGCTGGTGGTCTGGGCGCGCGAAGGCTTCGCCGGCGCCGATCTGGCGAGCCATGTCATGTCAGTTGAACTGGGGCTGGCGCTGGCCGGCGAATTCCAGAAGCGCCGCCTGCCTTATTCGCCCTACCGCGACGTGCCAGCCGTGCTCTATCGCGACGATAACCGTTACCTGTGGGAGTTCGAGGAATACAGCGACGAGCAGGCCATTGCCGCCGGCCTTGGGCAGGAACAGCAGGTGCGCAAGTACGTCAGCGTCTGCGAAATGGTGAACGAGGTCGAAGTCGAAACGGCCGGTGACGACGCGCAGGAAATCTGGGTCTGCGCCAGCGAGTTGTTCGACGACGACGGCGTCAGCTACAACGCCAGGGAAGGCAAGGAACCGGTTGCCGAGCCGCGCCACTACGACGAGTTCGACTACCACATCCAGCTCGCCCGGCCGGCCTGGGCGACGGTGCTGGAAAAGCGCCCGAAGCTCGGCGAACTCGCTGTCGTCGACAAGATCATAGCCGACAACCGCAAGCTCACCCAGCGCCTCAAACATCTGCTCGATGCCCTGCAGCCGCAGGGCGTGCAGCGCATCCGCAAGCTGGAGGAGGGCGACGAGGTGGACATCAATGCGGCAATCCGCGCCCTGGTCGACATCCGCCTCGGCAGCCAGCCCGATCCGCGGGTGATGATGCGTTCGCTGCGCAAGACGCGCGATATCGCCGTGCTGGTCCTGCTCGATCTGTCCGAGTCGACCAATGACACGGTCGCCGGCCAGGACTTCACGGTGCTGGAACTCACCCGTGCCGCCACCGTGCTGCTCGGCGAAGCCATCCACACGGTGGGCGACGCCTTTGCCGTCCATGGTTTCTGCTCGGACGGCCGGCACAACGTCTTCTACCAGCGCTACAAGGATTTCGAGCAACCCTGGAGCGAGCTCCCGAAAGCCCGCCTGGCCGGCATGGAGGGGCGCTTCTCGACGCGCATGGGGGCGGCGATCCGCCATGCCGGGCAGCACCTGGCGCAGGTGCGGGCGCAAAAGAAGCTGCTCATCGTCGTCACCGACGGCGCGCCGGCCGATATCGATGTGCGCGATCCGCAATACCTGCGTTTCGATGCCCGCAAGGCGGTCGAAGATGTCGGCCGCGACGGCGTCGTGCCCTTCTGCCTGACTCTCGATCCCCGCGCCGATCAGTACGTGGCGCGCATCTTCGGCGCCCGCAACTACCTGATCCTCGATCACGTCGAGCGCCTGCCCGAGCGCCTGCCATTGCTCTACGCCGGCCTGACCCGCTGAGTGAACAGCCTGGCCGGTGTCGGCGGTCCCCCGGCCGGGTTGGCGCTTCTGTCTGGAAGTTCGCGCCGGACGTCGGGATTGCCGGGTACACTCCGCTTCCGCCCCATTGCCGAGAAGCCGTGCCCGAATGTCCGTCGAATTGAGAGAAAAACCCGCCGTCGCCGTCATTGCGGCCGTTCAACTGCCCAGCGTCAGCGATGTCGAGTTCGACTCCTCGCTGGCCGAACTGCGCGAGCTGGCCAAGACGCTCGGCTACACGGTGGTCGACACCTTCATCCAGAAGCGCGGCAGTTTCGACACGAGCTCCTATGTCGGCGTCGGCAAGTGCGAGGAAATCGCCCATTACGTCGAGCACACCGCCGGCATCGAGATCAATGCCATTCTCGTCGATCACGAAATCTCGCCGTCGCAGGCACGCAATCTGGAGAAGGCTACCGGCTGCCCGGTGATGGACCGGACCATGGTCATCCTCGAAATCTTCCATAACAACGCCCGTTCGCGCGCCGCCAGGGCACAGGTCGAAATCGCCCGCCTCGGCTACATGGCGCCGCGCCTGCGCGAAGCGGCCAAGCTGGCCGGGCCGCAGGGGCGCCAGCGCAGCGGTGTCGGCGGCCGCGGTGCCGGCGAATCGCATACCGAACTGGACCGGCGCAAGATCCGCGACCGGATCGCCGAGCTGCAACTCGAAATCGTCGCCATGGACGCCGAGCGCCAGACCCAGCGCGCCCGCCGCCAGGAACGCCAGAGCCTGGCCAGCGTCGCCCTGGTCGGCTACACCAATGCCGGCAAATCGACGCTGATGCGGGCGCTGACCGGCAGCGAAGTGCTGGTCGCCAACAAGCTGTTCGCCACCCTCGACACCACGGTGCGCACGCTGCATCCGGAAAGCGTGCCGCGCGTGCTGGTCAGCGATACCGTCGGTTTCATCAAGAACCTGCCGCATGGCCTGGTCGCCTCGTTCAAATCGACGCTCGACGAGGCGCTCGACGCCGGCCTGTTGCTGCACGTCATCGACGCCAGCGACCACGGTTTCGAACGCCAGCTCGAAGTCACCGACCACGTCCTGGCCGAGATCAGCGCCGACACGCTGCCGCGCCTGCGCATCTTCAACAAGATCGACCATGTCGGCGACGAGGCCGCCCAGGCCGAATGCACGGCGCGGTTGCACGAAAAATATCCGGACTGCGTGGTGATGAGCGCCCGCCGGCTGGAGGACGTGGCCGGCCTACGCCTGCGGATCATCGAGTTTTTCCAGCAGGGGCTGGTTGAGGCCGAACTGTTCCTGCCCTGGTCGGCGCAGCAACTGCGCGGCGAGATCTTCGCCACCTGCCAGGTCCTGGCCGAGCGGGCGGACGAGGCCGGCGCCTGCTTCAGCATTCGTGGCGAGCAGGCGGCAATCGACAGCCTGCGCGAGCGTCTGCCGCCGGCTGGCTTGCCAGTCAGCTAAAATTTCCGCAATCACACGGAGGAGCAAGGCATGAAGATCGGTTTTATTGGCCTCGGCATCATGGGGCGCCCGATGGCGCTCAATTTACTGAAAGGTGGCCACCAGCTCAGCGTCTGGGCACGCCGTGCCGAATCGATGCAGCCGCTGCTCGATGCCGGCGCCAGCGGTGCCGCGTCGCCGGCCGACGTCGCGCGCGGCCAGGAACTGGTGATTTCGATGGTTGCCGACGCGCCGGATGTCGCCGAAGTCATGCGCGGCGTCGCCAGTGCCGGCACGGCCGGGCTGGTCGCTGTCGACATGAGCACCATCGCGCCGGCGGCAGCCAAGGCCATTCACGCCGAACTGGCGGCGGCCGGCGTCGATTTCGTCGATGCGCCGGTGTCCGGCGGCGAAGTCGGCGCGATTGCCGGCACGCTTTCGATCATGGCCGGCGGCTCCGACGCCGCCTTCGCCCGCGCTAAACCCGCGTTTGAATGCATGGGCAAGAACATCGTCCACGTCGGCGGCCCTGGTGCCGGGCAGGTGACCAAGGCAGCCAACCAGATCGTCACCGGCATGGGCGTGCTGGCGGTGGCCGAGGCGATGGCCTTTGCGTCGAAAAACGGCGTCGATCGCGCGAAGGTGCGCGAGGCGCTGCTCGGCGGCTTCGCCTACTCGAAGATCCTGGAAAACCACGGCCAGCGCATGCTCGACCGCAACTTCAAGCCGGGCTTCAAGAGCTGGATGCACGAGAAGGACCTCAACATCGTCATGCAGACGGCGCACGAACTTGGCCTCTGCCTGCCCGGTTCGGCGGCGACCGCGCAGATGTTCAACGCGATGGCGAGGGCTATCTGCTGA
>DILW01000014.1 GCA_002425245.1 Betaproteobacteria bacterium UBA5582
CAGGCCGTGCTTGCGGAAGACGCGGGCCAGGGCTTCGCCCCAGGCTTTGGGGCCGCAGAACCAGACGCTGCTGCCGGCGGCCTTGCTGCCGGCGATTTCTTCCGCGCTGAAGGGGCCGTCGCGGTCGCTGAGCCGGCGATGCAGGCGCACGCCGGTGCGGGCGCAGAGGCTGTCGAGCGTTTCCGGGAAGTTGCCGCTGCCGGTGCTTGAGTAGTAGAGATCGACATCGGCCCGTTCGCCGCGCTCGGCCAGTTCCTGCAGCCGGGCGAGGAAGGGGGTGATGCCGATGCCGCCGGCGATCCAGATTTGCGGTGCGTCTGCCTGCCCCTCGCTGGCGGCGAAATCGAAATGCCCGTAGGGGCCTTCAAGGCGTACGGCCTGGCCGGTGGCGATGCGTTCCGGCAGCTTGGCGGTGAAGTCGCCGAGCGCCTTGATCGCCAGCGTCAGACGCCCGTCGGCCGGGTTCCAGGCGGAGGCGATGGTGAACGGGTGGGCGCCTTCGCCGCGTATGCCGAAATCGACAAACAGGAATTGCCCGGCGCGGTGGCCCGGCCACGCCGGCTGCTCGGTGCGGCAGACGATTTCGCAAACTTGGCCGGCGGTCTGACGGATGCTTTCGATGCGGGCCGGATACTGGCGCTTGCGGCCGATGCGGCCGGCCAGCGAGAGCAGGGCCGGGATCACGCCGAGCGCGCCGACGGCCAGCGTGGCCCAGGCCAGCGGGGTTTGCCAGAAGTCCTTGGGCATCAGCAGCAGGCCGTGGAAGGCGCCGCCCAGGAAGAGCAGGCCAAAGCTCTTGTGAACGAGGCGGAAGGCGCGGTAGGGAATGCGCCGGATCAGGGCGACCACGACCAGCGCCATCAGGATGTAGCCGGCCCATTCGCCGACATCCTTGGCCAGGTCGATCCAGAAATCGGCTTGTTTCGGCCCGCGCGGCCGGTTCGACGCGGCGATCAGGCCGGCCTTGACCAGCTTCTTGGGCAGCCATTCGAGTTGCCAGTGGAGCAGGACCAGGATGCCGGCGCCGATGCCGATGTTCTTGTGCAGGCGGTAGAGCTTGTCCAGCCCGCCGAAGCGGGCTTCCAGCCAGGGCGCGCGGGTGGCGAGCAGCATTCCGGCGCTCATCCACCACAGGGCGACGATGCCGGATAGCAGGATCAGGTTGCGTCGCCAGAACCACAGGTCGGATTGTTCGGCGGCGAGCAGGTCGGGCAGGGCGAAGACGGCCCAGAGGCCGAGCGGGATGAGGGCGAGCAGGAGGAGCGGGCGTTTCATGATGAATCCTTTTTTTGTGATGACAGAAGTTTACGCCAGTGCCGCCCCGAAAGTTCCCGGATCAGGGTTTCAGGTTGTAAGCAAATGCAAGGAATATGGGCAAGAGCACCTGATGGCAAGGATTTTCTGTGGCCTTCATAGTCATTTGGCATGTATGATTTCGGAATCTTTTTGCTTTCCTTTCCTTGGAGCTTTCAATGTCCTACAAAAGACCCACATTCCAGACAACCTGGCAGAAATTCATCGAGATCCAAGCCGACGGCACGCTTGCCGCCGTGGGCAAGAAAATCGGCGGCAAGGTGGAGGAGAACATCGAACTCGGCCTGACCGACCCGAAGGCCGGTTTCACCAATGGCTGCGCAATCCGCATGAGTTATTGCCTCAACCATGCCGGCGTGCGCATCACCCGCGGGGTGTGGAAAACGGTTTCCGGGGCCGACGGCCGGCAGTATATTTATCGCGTTGCCGACCTGATCCGTTTCCTCAAGCATGCTTTCGGCGCCCCCGACAAAACCGTGAAGAGCCCGACCATGGCCGATTTTGCCGACATGCAGGGGATCCTTGTGTTCGGCGTCGAGTGGATGGATGCCACCGGTCACGCCACCTTGTGGAACGGTCGGGCGTGTTCGGATCACTGTCATTTCCCCATCGCCAAGGAGGCGTCGATATGGTTGCTCGATTGAAGCATTTGCTGCCGCTGGTGCTGCTGGCCGGGTTTTCTGCGGCCTGCCACAGCGAGGCGACGGTGCGCCGGGATTACACGCCGGTCGAGTACCTGAAGAACTACGCGCTCGCTTCCTGCCTTGCCGATGGCTACCAGAGTGCCGATGCCGTGGCCACGGCGAACGGCTACAAGGAACTGGGCAGCCTGGACATCGAGGCCTACAACACGGCGGCGGTGCTTGGCCGGCAGTTCCTGGCGCGTGAGTATCCGAGCCAGAACGGTGCGGAGCTGGTCCTGATGAAATGTGTGGATCTTTACCACAGCAAGGAACTCGCGACCCTGGCGCGGCGCTACGCGAAAGGCAGGCGCTGATCCCCGGTGGTAACTCGCGCGTAACGCCCTTGTAACAAGCCCCCCATAGACTTCCGGCATTTGCCCGGGGGCTTTCGATGAAACCAGCATTCCGTTACCTGCCGCTGGCCTTGGCGGTTCAGGCCTTGTTCCTTCCGCCGGCTTATTCGGCCAGCTTCAACATCGCCGGCGGCAGCACGGTCACTAGCGGACAGACGCTGGCCGCTGGCGAAAGCGGTACGGTTGCCGCCAACGGCAGCCTTGCCACCGCCGGCAGCACGGTAGCGGTGACGGTGGGTAGCGGCAGCATCTCGCTGAACAACAGCGGCACCATCAGCCAGACAGGTAGCGGAAGAACCATCGATGCCAACACCGGCACGCCGGTGTTGAGCATTGTCAATAATGCGGGCGGCGTGCTTTCGGCCAGCGGCAATGTCGTCATCCGCCTCAACCGTAACGCCGGCAGCTACCTGATCGACAATCAGGGAAGCATTACCCAGGTCGGCACCAGCATCGGCGGTGAACGGGCGATCAAGGCTGATGCGGCTTACACCTCGACCAACAACCGCATCATCAACGGCGCGCCGGGCAACACTCAGGCCCTGATCAGTTCGACCGGCAACGATGCGCTGCGTCTGGGCAGCAATTTCACACTGACCAACTACGGCATCATCCGTTCGACCGGCGCGGTCAATACCAGTTGCCCGGCGTATATCGGTGCCGGCTGCGTGCAGGATTATTCGGCGGCGGACGGTGTTGCCGTCGAAGACGGCCGTGGCAACGTCGCCATCATCAACTACGGGACCATCGTCGGCCCGCGCCATGGTGTCGATGGTGGCGATCCGGTAGCGGCAGCAGCCGATCCCGACCTGGTCGGCATCGATCGTCTGGTGGTGACTTCGACCGGGCCGAACGGCGTTACCTTCGACAAGGTGGTCGGCGCGCTGACCACGTCCGGGGTCAAGATCGACAACCCGGTGGTGATCAATCAGTCAGGCGGCGTCATCACCGGCAACAACGGTTCGGGCGTCGGCCTGGACGGGCACGGCGTGGTCATCAACCATGGCAGCATAAGCGGCAATTACGCCGGGGCGGGCAAGGTATATGACCACGAAGGTCTGGGCCTGACGACCAGCAACGGGGACGGCGACGGGGTCGACATCGACGGCGTGGCCTATGTCGAGAACTGGGGCAGTATTCGCGGAACCGGCGCCGGTGGTCTTGATTCCGGTGGTAATCCCAACGGGGCGGACGGCATCGCCGCCGGTGGCGGCACCATCGTCAACCATGTTGGCGCCACGATCTACGGCCAGTCGAAGGGCATCCTGATCGACGACGGTGCGAGCGGCACCGCTTTTGCTGGCGGACGCGGCACGGCGACGGCCCTGCCGGCTGCGGCACGCATTTTCAACGAGGGCAGCATCGTTGGCGACAAGAAGACGGCTATCGGCCTGGTCGGCAATTTCGACGATCTCCTGAGCAATGAAGCCACCGGTACGATCGTCGGCGGCGCCGACTCGGCGCGCGTCGACGAAGCCGCCGGGACTACGCCCGGGGCGGCCGTCCAGATGGGTGGCGGGGCCGATATCCTGATCAACCGTGGCCGGATTGAGGGCCGTAACGGTCTGGCCATCGACATGGGGGCCGGCGACGACGTCCTCAAGCTGTTCAATGGTGGCGGTAGCGGCGTGGTGATCGGCAGCATCAGCGGCGGGGCCGGTGTCGATACCCTGGAGACCGGGGGCGAGCAGCGCTTTACCAGCACCGTCCTGAGCGGTTTCGAGCGCTTCGTCGTGCGCGACGGGACAACGGTTTTCGAATACAGCCTGGGTAACGTCGCGTCGTTGCAGGTTGATGCCGGCGCCAGCCTGCAGATCAACGGCGATGTTGCGCTGTCCGGCAATGTCGGCATCGACGGCAGCTTCCGCCGGAACAGTGGCGCCCCGCTGCGCAATATTCCGGTCGCCGGCAATTTGTCGCTGGGGCCGTCGTCGTCGGTGGAAATGGCCTTGGGGCAGGGCAACGCCAGCGACCGATTCACCGTTGGTGGCACCAGCACGCTTGCGGCGAGTGCGGTGATTCGGCCGGTACCGCTCACCTACGTTGCCAATGGCGCCCAGTTTACGCTGGTTCAGGGGGGCGTTTCGACGCTGCCATCGCTGGCCGGCAATGCCGATTCGGCGACCGTTTCCTATGCCTTGAGCCGGGTCGGCAATGACCTGGTGCTGACCGCCAGCCGCAAGGCGAGCATGGCCTCGCTGGCCGGCGAGGGTGCCGCTGAATTCGCTAGCGCGCTGGAGGCGCTGGGGCAAAGTGGCAGTTCAGCGGCCAGTCCGCTGCTGGCAGCGCTGGATGGTCTGGGTTCGCCGGCCGCTTTCCGGCAGGCGCTGGCGCAACTGGCGCCGCTTCGTTCGGGGGCGGGCTTCCAGTCCAGCCAGATGGCTTCGGGCATGCTCCAGTCGACGCTCGGAAATCGCGGGGCTTCGGTGCGCGCCGGTCGTGGCGGTGCCGCCGGCGAAACGGCGAGCGGTCGCTTCTGGGTGGAAGCCCTGGGCGCTCAAGGCCGACAGTCGGCACACGCCGATGTCGGCGGCTATCGCTCGGTCGCCGGCGGGCTTGCCTTTGGTGTCGAAACAGATGTTTCCGGGCGCGACCTGGTCGGTTTTTCCGGTGCTTACACTCGCGCCCGAGCCAATGGCAGCGCCCAGGCGAACGGCGACGATCTGCGCGTCGATGGCTACCACCTCGGCGCATACTTCAGCCGCGTCGATGAGGCATTGACGCTGGATGCCTCGGTGCTTGCCGCTTACAGCAGCTACGACAGCCGGCGGCGGGTGACTTTCCCGGGCTTTACTGCCGATCTGCGTGGCGATTACCACGGCAAGGGGGTCAGCGGGCGTTTCGAGGCGGGTTTCCCGTTTGCGCTGGCTGCCGGCTGGTCGGGGCGCTGGCTGGTCGGGGCGCGTGCGGCCTACCTGGCGACCGATGCCTATACCGAAAAGGGCAATGCCGCGGCAGCCCTGCGTGTGCGCGATGGCAGCGCCGCCTCATTGCAGTCGGTGCTTGGCCTGAGCTTGAGCCGGCAGCTGTCGGCGGCGGATCAGTTCAACTTGGCGCTCCGTTACCTGCACGAATTTGCCGACACTCCGGAGATCAAGGCCAGTTTGAACAACGGCGGTCCGGTATTCAGGATCGACGAGATCAAGCCGAAGCGCGACGCTTTGCAACTCGGTTTCGCCTACCGCCGCATCGTCGGCGATGGGGTGAGCGTCGCCATCGGCTACGACGGCGAGTTCAAGTCGGATTACCGGCTGCACCAATTGACTGCACGCGCACTCTGGCAGTTCTGATTCGCTGACGCCGCCGCCTGGCGGCGTCGGCAGGCTTACTTGCGCAGCTTGGCGAAGGCGTTGGCCATCGCGTTGCCGGCCGGCGGTGGGGCGTTGTGGCGGGCCTGCTGTTTCGACAGCGGGGCGCCGCGCTGGCTGCCGCCGTCGTGTTTCTTCGGCTCGTCGCCCATGCGCATGGTGAGCGCGATGCGCTGGCGGGCGAGGTCGACTTCGAGCACCTTCACTTTTACCACCTGGCCGGCCTTGACGATGGTGTGCGGGTCCTTGACGAAGGTGTTGGACAGCGCCGAGACATGGACCAGGCCGTCCTGGTGCACGCCGATGTCGACGAAGGCGCCGAAGGCTGCGACGTTGGTGACCACGCCTTCGAGGATCATGCCCGGGCGCAGGTCCTTCACTTCCTCGACGCCGTCGGCGAAGGTGGCGGTCTTGAACTCGGGGCGCGGGTCGCGGCCGGGCTTTTCCAGTTCCTTGAAGATGTCCTGAACGGTCGGCAGGCCGAAGCGTTCGTCGGTGTATTTGGCCGGGTTGAGGCCCTTGAGCGCCTGGCTGTTGCCGAGCAGTTCCTTGATCGGCTTCTTCAGGTCGACGATGATCTTCTCGACCAGCGGATAGGCTTCCGGGTGCACGGAAGAGGCGTCGAGCGGGTTGTCGCCGTTCGGCACGCGCAGGAAGCCTGCCGCCTGTTCGAAGGTCTTGTCACCGAGGCGCGGCACCTTCTTCAGTTCGTCGCGCGACTTGAAGGCGCCGTGGGCGTCGCGGTAGCTGACGATGTTGGCGGCCAGACTGCCGTTGAGGCCGGAGATGCGGGTCAGCAGCGGCACCGAGGCAGTGTTCACATCGACGCCGACGGCGTTGACGCAGTCCTCGACCACAGCATCCAGGTTCTTCGCCAGCTTGGATTGGGAAACGTCGTGCTGGTACTGGCCGACGCCGATGGATTTGGGCTCGATCTTTACCAGTTCGGCCAGCGGGTCCTGCAGGCGGCGGGCAATCGAGACGGCGCCGCGGATCGAGACGTCGAGGTCGGGGAATTCCTTGGCGGCGAGTTCCGACGCCGAATAGACCGAGGCGCCGGCTTCCGAGACGACAATCTTCTGCAGCCGCGCTTCCGGGTACTTCTTCATGACGTCCTGCACCAGCTTGTCGGTCTCGCGGCTGGCCGTGCCGTTGCCGATGGCGACCAGGGTCACGCCGTGCGTCGAGGCCAGGCGGGCGATGGTCGAGATCGAGCCGCCCCAGTCGTTGCGCGGTTCGTGCGGGTAGATGGTGGCGGTGTCGAGCAATTTGCCGGTGGCGTCGACGACGGCGATCTTGCAGCCAGTGCGGATGCCGGGGTCGATGCCCATGGTCACGTGCTGGCCGGCCGGCGCGGCGAGTAGCAGGTCCTTCAGGTTCTTGCCGAAGATGCGGATCGCTTCTTCCTCGGCGCGCTCGCGCAGTTCGTTGACCAGTTCGAGTTCGAGGTGGGTATAGACCTTGACCTTCCAGGTCCAGCGCACGGTGTCTTGCAGCCACTTGTCGGCGGGGCGGTTCTGGTGCTTGATCCCGAAGCGGGCGGCGATGCGCTGCTCGCACGGGTTGGTGCCGGGCTTGACGGCGTCTTCGTTCAATTCGGAATCGAGCACCAGGGCGACGTTGAGGAAGCCCTCGTTGCGCCCGCGCAGCAAGGCCAGCGCGCGGTGCGAGGGCATGTCGACGATGGATTCGGCGAAGTCGAACCAGTCGCGGAACTTGGCGCCTTCGGTTTCCTTGCCTTCGACGACGGTCGATTTGAGCAGGCCGTGTTCCTTCAGGTAATCGCGCAGCGTCTGCAAGAGTTGTGCGTCTTCGGCGAACTTCTCCATCAGGATCTGGCGGGCGCCGTCGAGCACCGCCTTGGTGTCGGCGAAGCCGGCCTCGGCGTTCAGATACTTTTCGGCTTCGTCTTCCGGCGTCAGCTCGGGGTTTTCCAGCAGGCCGAGCGCCAGCGGCTCGATGCCGGCTTCGCGGGCGATCTGCGCCTTGGTCCGGCGCTTCTGCTTGTACGGCAGGTAGAGGTCTTCCAGGCGCTGCTTCGTTTCGGCGTTCTCGATCTCGTTGCGCAGTTCCGGCGTCAGCTTGCCCTGTTCCTCGATGCTGGCCAGCACCGCGCCGCGGCGATCCTCGAGTTCGCGCAGGTAGCCGAGGCGCTCTTCGAGGTTGCGCAGTTGCGTGTCATCAAGTTCGCCGGTGACTTCCTTGCGGTAGCGGGCGATGAAGGGCACGGTGGCGCCTTCGTCGAGCAACTGGACGGCGGCCCTGACCTGGGCCGGGCGGACGTTGAGTTCGAGGGCGATGCGGTGTTCGATGGGAGCGAGCATGGGTGCGGCAGTGCAGCAAAAAAGGGGGTGAATAATGCGCAATCCACACTGAAATTACAACTCTTGTGCGACTGGTGTAGGATGCTGCGTATTAGCATTCCAACGACAGAGGAGGATATTCATGCAAGTTCAGACTTACCTGTTTGGTGCCATCGACGTTGCCCCGGAAAAGGTCATCACCTTCCCGAAAGGCCTGATCGCTTTCGAAGACAAGACCCGCTTCATGCTGGCTCACGAAGAAGACAAGGGCGCGCCGGCCAGCTTCACCCTGCAATCGCTGGATGACCCGGAACTGGCTTTCCAGATCATGGATCCGGCCTCTCTGGGCTTCAGCTACGAGCTCGAACTGAGCGACGAGGAAGATGCCCTGTTGCAGTCGCCGGCTCCGGAAGATGCGGCCGTGATGCTGATCCTGTACAAGAAGGAAGGCGAGGGCGCCGGCATCGCGCCGAGCCTGCGCGCACCGCTCATCATCAACCTGAAGGCACGCGTCGGCCTGCAGAAGTTGCTGGTCCAGGTAGCCACCAACGTGACCTTGTCGAATCTGGTGAACAAGGTCTGATCGTGCACTGATCGATACCGGCCGACCTGCGGGTCGGCCTTTTTTTTAATCTGTCGCCGCGATTGCCGCTGTGAACGGCGTTTCAAACGCTTGTCGTGGTAATACGCCATTGTCAATGTTGGCCGCTCCGGGTATGCTTTTGGACTAATTTTGCCCCGAGCACCGCCCCATGCTGTCCGATCTCCTGAACAATCTGTTTTCCAGCGACACGCGTCTGTACTCGCTGGCCTGGCGTGACGAGGACATGCCGCAGATGGAGGTGGAGTGCTGGTGGGGGCAGGAATCGCTGTCTGGCGGTTTCGAGTACGTGATCGACCTGTTGTCGCCGGATGCCGGCCTCGACATCGGCCGTTTTGCCGGACGCGCGCTCAGCCTGTCGTGCCGGCTGGCCGACGGCTCGCCCGCGGTGCGCAGCGGCTTCGTGCGCTGGGCGATGCAGACCGACGCCGACGGCGGCTTCGGCCGCTACCGGGTGGTGATCGTGCCGTGGCTCTGGCTGACCACGCGCGGCGCACACAACCGGGTTTTCCAGGAACGCACGGTGATCGAGATCGTCGAAACCGTCTTTGCCGACTACGCCGACGTTGCCGCCTGGCAATGGGGCGACGAGGTGGCGGCGTTCATGGCCGACACCCGGCCGCGCAGCTACTGCGTGCAGTACAACGAATCCGACTACCAGTTCGTCTCCCGCCTGCTCGCCGAGGAAGGCCTGGGCTGGCGGATCGAGCAGGACGAAGCGGCACCCGGCGGGCATCGCCTGAGCTTCTTCGCCGACAGCGCCCTGCTGCCCGAAGACCTCGTCTCGCAATCGGCCACCGGCCTGCGCTACCACCGCGCCGACTCGCAGGAAGCGCAGGATGCGCTGCTGGCCTTCGGCGAGCATCACCGCCTGTTGAGCGCCAAGACCACCCTGCTGTCGCACGACTACAAGGCCAAGCGC
>DILW01000147.1 GCA_002425245.1 Betaproteobacteria bacterium UBA5582
CTTCCGATCTCGGCGCCGGCCCCGGCGGCTACTCCGCCGCTTTCCGCTCGGCCGACCTGGGCATGAAGACGGTCATCGTCGAGCGCTATGCGACGCTCGGCGGCGTCTGCCTGAACGTCGGCTGCATCCCGTCCAAGGCGCTGCTGCACGTCACCGCCGTCATGGACGAAACCAGCCACCTGGCCGACGCCGGGGTCAGCTTTGCCGCGCCGCAGGTCGACATCGACAAGCTGCGCGCGCACAAGGACAAGGTGGTCGGCAAGCTGACCGGCGGCCTGGCCGGCATGGCCAAGGGGCGCAAGGTCGACATCGTGCGCGGCTACGGTCACTTCCTCGACCCGCATCACATCGAGGTCGAGGAAACCACCGGCAGCGGCCAGGAGAAGACCGGCACCAAGAAGGTCATCAAGTTCCAGAAGTGCATCATCGCCGCCGGTTCGGCTGCCGTGCACCTGCCCTTCATCCCGCGCGATCCGCGCATCGTCGATTCGACCGGCGCGCTGGAACTGCGCTTCGTGCCGAAGAAGATGCTGGTCATCGGCGGCGGCATCATCGGTCTGGAAATGGCCACCGTCTATTCGACGCTGGGCGCCAAGGTCGATGTCGTCGAAATGGGCGACGCGCTGATGCAGGGCCCGGACCGCGACGCGGTCAAGGTCTGGGAAAAGCAGAACACCCACCGTTTCGAGCGGGTCATGCTGAAGACCAAGACGGTTGCCGTCGATGCCAAGGACGACGGCCTGTGGGTCAAGTTCGAGGGCGAGGGCGCGCCGAACGCCGAAGCCGTCCGCTACGACATGATCCTGCAAGCGGCGGGGCGCGCCCCGAACGGCAGGAAATTCGCTGCCGAGAAGGCCGGCGTTGTCGTCGACGAGCGCGGTTTCATCCCGGTCGACGCGCAGATGCGGACCAACGTCCCGCACATCTTCGCCATCGGCGACCTGGTCGGCCAGCCGATGCTGGCGCACAAGGCGGTACATGAAGCGCACGTCGCCGCCGAAGTCGCCGCCGGTCACAAGGCCGCTTTCGACGCCCAGGTCATCCCCGGCGTTGCCTACACGCATCCGGAAGTGGCGTGGGTCGGCTACACCGAAGATCAGGCGAAGAAGGAAGGCCGCAAGGTCGACACCGCCAAGTTCCCCTGGGCGGCCTCCGGCCGTGCCATCGCCAATGGCGCCGACTACGGCTTCACCAAGCTGATCTTCGACGCCGAAACGCATCGCGTCATCGGCGGCGCCATCGTCGGCCCCTCGGCCGGCGACATGATCGGCGAAGTCTGCCTGGCCATCGAGATGGGCTGCGACGCCGTCGACATCGGCAAGACCATCCACCCGCATCCCACCCTGGGCGAAACCGTCGGCATGGCCGCCGAGGTTGCCCACGGTTCCTGCACGGACGTACCTCCGCCACGCAAGAAATAAGGACCTCTGCGTTACGCTAAGTTGTCGTTTTAGCGTTCGTCTTCGGCGACGGATTCATCCGTCGCCATTTTTTTTGTCTGCGCCTCAGGCCTTGAACTTCCTGATCCGTTCATCGCTGCCTTGGGGCGAAGCCAACCAGACATCGCCGCTCCACAGGTCGAAATGCAGTTTGCGCTGGCTACTGCCACCGACATGCTCGGCCAGCAAGGCAATCTGACAGGAAGCCAGCAAGCTCTCTCCCTGAGCCACGTTGTTGCGGCCGATGTCGACGCTGTCCGTGACCAGGTCGCTCAGCATGTTGGCGCCGCCAAACAGCTTGGCCTGGTATTCGATGGGACGTGTTCCGGCTACCGACACATGCCCGAGCAGGATGGCAAAAGCCTCGTCAGCGTAACGACCGTCAAGCGGCGCGGAGGCCGGGCGGGCACGTCTGGCGAGCATGTAATGGCACATCCCGCCGATACGCAGGCGGGGGTGCCAGAGGGTAATCGATACGCAGGAACCGAGCAGCGTCGAAATCCGCGTGTTACCACCACCAAAATGGACTTCCCCGGGATTCAGAAACACCTCGTTCAGGTTCTCGGGAAAATCCTTCATGGCTTGCGGTAGATGGTCGGCACTACGGCCTGGACGCGGTCGGTGATGCCGTTGAGCGTTTCGGAGTGGCCGATCACCAGGTGACCGCCGGACTTCAGGCGGGGCAGCAGGTGATGCACGACCTGGGTCTTGGTCGGCGGATCGAAGTAGATCATCACGTTGCGCAGGAAGATCACCTCGAAATCGCCAATTTCGGCATCGACCGGGTGCATCAGGTTGATCTGGAAAAAACGGGTGCGCTGGCGCAGCTCCGGCACGATCATGAAGGTACCGGCCTGCGAGCGGACGCCGCGCAGGCAGTACTTCTTCATGAAGCCGGGCGGAATGCCCTCGGTCCTTGCCAGCGAGTAGTGGCCGCTGGCCGCCTTGGCCAGAACCTGGGTGCTGATGTCCGAACCGACGATTTCCCAGGGTTTGTCGCCCAGCGCGTCGGCCAGCACCATGGCCAGCGTGTAGACCTCCTCGCCGCTCGAACAGGCCGCGCTCCACACCCGGAACGGCGCCGGGCTGTTGCGTTGCGCCAGCACCCGCTCGCGCAGGAATTCGAAGTGCTTCGGTTCGCGGAAGAAATAGGTTTCGTTGGTGGTCAGCAGGTCCACCATCGTCTGCAGCTCTTCCGGATGCTCGCCGCTGGCCAGCATCCGGTAGTACTGGCTGAAGGTGGTGAAGGCATAGGCCTTCAGGCGCCGCGTCAGGCGGCCGACGAGCAGGGTCTGCTTGGCCTCGCTCAGGCTGATGCCGGCGATCTTGTAGATCAGGCGCTGGAACAGCGCGAACTCCTGGGCGGTGATGGGGCTGGGTTCGATCATCAGAACAGCTCGATCTTGCGCTCGCCGGCCGGCGGTTTCTGCAGCAGTGTCTCGGCGTAGCTGCGTTCTTCGCGGGCGATGGTCTCGGCTGTCGCCATGTTGGTCACCATGCGCCGGCAGAAGGCGTCGCCGCTGGCTGGCAGGAACAGCACCTTGCGCGACCAGGGGCCGAGGAAATCGGAAGCGAGCAGCGGGATGCCCTCGCGCGCCAGCCATTCCTTGGCAAACTCGGCGTTGCGCACACCGATGCTCATCGCCTGCCCCTCGGTGTTGATGATGGTGCCGCCGCCGAAGGCCTTGGCCTGCAGGCGGACCTTTCTGGCGCCGCGCAGGAGCAGCGCATTGAGCAGCGATTCCATGGCGTAGGCGCCGGAGAGCAGGGTGTCGACGTCGTCGTGGCTGCCCCGCCGGATGTTCGGCAGCATGAAGTGATTGAGCCCGCCAACCCGCGCCTGCGGATCGAACAGGCAGACGGCAACGCAGGAGCCGAGCAGCGTGGCCAACGGCCGCTCAGGCTCGATCGCCCAGGCGCCGGGGTGGATGACCCGGGCCAGGCGTTCGATCTCCTGGGTGGAAAGCTGGCGGGTATCCATCGTTCAACCGGCGCCTGAGGGGTCGCCGCGGCTCAGCCTCCGCCCGCGGTCGGGGCCACCTCGCCAGCCGCCGACTCGACCCCGGTCAGCATGGCGATTTCCTCGACCGACAGCACCCGGGCAATGTCGAGCAGGATGACGAACTTGCCCGCCACCTTGCCCATGCCCTGAATGAACTCGGCACGGATGCGGGCCCCGAACGATGGCGGCGGCTCGATCTCGCTGCCGGGAATCTCCAGCACCTCGGAAACGGCATCGACGATGACGCCGATGTCGTGGCGGGTCTCTTCGTCCGGCACCTCGATGATGACGATGCAGGTGCGCCGCCCGACCTCGGTGACCTTGCCGCCGAAGCGCGCTGCCAGGTCGATGACCGGAACGACGGCGCCGCGCAGGTTGATGACGCCGCGGATGAAGACCGGCATCATCGGGATTTCGGTGATGCTGCCGAACTCGATGATTTCCTTGACGTTGAGGATGCCGACGCCGAACATCTCGCCGCCCAACGTGAAGGTCAGGTACTGCCCGGGCGCCGCCGTGCCGCTACTGGCGGCGACGGCAGTTCCCTTGGTGTGCACGACTTGTCCCATGGCGCTTCCTCAGTAACGTTCGAAGTCGCCCGCGTTGATCTGCACGGCAGTGTGGCTGCGCGCAGCCGCCGGACGAGCGCCGGCACGGGCCGGCGGCGTGAAGCTGCGGGCGCCACCGACACCGCTGTCGGCCAGCCGGAAAAAGGTCATCGTCTGCTGCAACTGTTCGGCCTGCGAACCGAGTTCCTCGGCGGTCGCCGCCAGCTCCTCGGAGGCCGAGGCATTCTGCTGCGTCGCCTGGTTCAGCTGCCCCATCGCGCCGTTGATCTGGGCGACGCCGGACGACTGCTCCGAGGAGGCTGCGGCAATTTCCTGGACCAGGTCGGAGGTCTTGCGGATGGTCGGCACCATCTCGGTGAGCAGCGTGCCGGCGCGTTCGGCCTGTTTGACCGAGGTCGAGGCGAGATCGCCGATTTCCTGGGCAGCGACCTGCGAGCGTTCGGCCAGCTTGCGCACTTCGGCGGCAACCACCGCGAAGCCCTTGCCGTGATCGCCGGCGCGCGCCGCCTCGATGGCGGCATTCAAGGCCAGCAGGTTGGTCTGGTAAGCGATGTCGTCGATGATGCCGATCTTGCTGGCGATGCTCTTCATGTCCTCGACCGTCTGGCTCACCGCCGTCCCGCCTTCGGCCGCCTCGGCCGCGGCCTTCGAGGCCATGCTGTCGGTGACCTTGGCGTTTTCGGTATTCTGCGAGATGGAGGCCGACATCTGCTCCATCGATGACGTGGTTTCCTCGACCGATGCCGCCTGCTCGCTCGACGACTGCGACAGCGACTGGGCGGTGGCCGACACCTGGCCGGCGGCGCTGGTCAGGTTGTCGGCGGCGGTGCGTACCTCGCCGATGATCTGGGTCAGCTTGGCTATCATGTTCTGCATCGCATTCAGCAGCAGGCCGACTTCGTCCTTGGTGTCCGACTCCAGCTTGACGGTCAGGTCGCCCTCGGCGAGACGGCCGGCGGCATCAACGGCGCGGTTGATCGGCACGGTGATCGAACGGGTGACCCACCAGGCAAAGGCGATGGCGAGAAGGATGGCGCTGAGGGCGCAACCGAGGATCAGGTTTTTGGCGCTTTGCGCCTGCTCGGCGGCCTGCTTGCCGGCCGCTTCCATCAGGTCGCTCTGAAAAGCGATCAGCTTGGTGACGGAATCCAGATAATCCGCCTGCGATTTGCGCATGCCGCCAAAGAGGAGCGCCGTCGCCTCGTCGCGTTTGCCGGCGGTGATCAGCTCGCGGGTCTTGTTCAGATCAGCGACATAGGCCTTGCGCGCCTCGGTGACGACGTTCAGGACCCGTCGCCCGTCGTCCGAGAGTATCGTCTTGTCGAGCTTTTCCAGACGATCAGTAATGATCTTGCTCGCTTCGCCAATACGCTGCAGTTGCCCCTGCACCTCTTCCGGCTTGCTCTCCAGAATAGCATTGCGCAGCGCTCGGGCAACCAGGTTGACCTGGTCGATCACGTCGTTGGCAAGAATCGTCTTCGGAAACTTGTCATTCACCATGTCGGCGATCTCATCGTTGAGCGCCCCGACACGCAGGAAAGCGATGGTCGATATGCTGATCAGCAGGATCAGGACAAAGCCAAAGCCCAGCCCCAGCCGGACGCCAATTTTCAGATTCTTGAACATTTGAGCACCCCGAAATTAATGTTGTGAGAAAGGGTTGTTGGAAAGCATTGCCGGGGCTGACTGGCCCCGTTCGGAAAAGCGTTGCAGTTCGCTCTGCGTCACCGACTGGACGAGTGCGGCGACATCGAGGATCAGCGCCACGTCGCCGCTACCCAGGATGGTCGAGCCGCCGATGCCGCGCAGATGCCTGAACATCGCGCCGAGCGGCTTGATCACCGTCTGGAACTCGCCCATCAACTGATCGACGACGATGCCGGCGCGCTGCCCGGCAAACTGGACGACGACGATGCTCTCGCGCGATGGCACGTTGCCCGGGATCTCGAACAGTTCGCGCAGGCGGATGAAGGGCAGCGCCTCGCCGCGCAGGTTCATGAAGTTGCGGTCGGACTGCAGGTTCTTCAGCTCGATGCACTCGACGACGGTGTCGAGCGGGATGACGTAGGCTGCCTTGTTCACGCCGACCAGGAAGCCGTCGATGATGGCCAGCGTCAGCGGCAGGCGAATGGTGAAGGTGGCCCCCTGCCCGTCGACCGAGGCGACATCGACAGTGCCGCGCAAGGCCTGGATGTTGCGCCGCACGACGTCCATGCCGACGCCGCGCCCGGAGAGGTTGGACACCTTGTCCACGGTCGAGAAACCGGGCTCGAAGATCAGGTTGACCACCTCGTGCTCGGACAGTATCTCGCCGGGCTGGATCAGGCCGCGCTCGACCGCCTTGGCGGCGATCTTCTCCTTGTTCAGGCCGCCGCCGTCGTCGGCCACCTCGATGACGATGCTGCCCGAGTCGTGATAGGCATTGAGCGAGACCCGGCCGCAGGCCGGCTTACCGCGCTCAAGACGCAGCGCGGTCGGCTCGATGCCGTGGTCCAGCGAATTGCGCACCAGGTGCATCAGCGGATCGCCGATCTTCTCGACCACCGTCTTGTCCAGTTCGGTCTCGGCGCCGCTGATGTGCAGTTCGATTTCCTTGCCCAGTTCCTTGGAGACGTCGCGGACGACGCGCTGGAAGCGGTTGAAGGTGTCGCCGATCTGCACCATGCGCAACTGCAGCGCCGCGTCGCGGATGTTCTCGACCAGCCGCGACAGCACCGAAGTCGCCTCGACCAGGTCGGTCTGCCGGCTCTTCTGGGCCAGCAGGTTGGCCGAGGCGCCGGCGATCACCAGTTCGCCGACAAGGTCGATCAACTGGTCGAGCTTGTCGGCCTGAACGCGCACCAGGCGGGCTTCCCTGGCCTTCTTGTCGCTCACCTGCGCCTGCTTGACGACCGCCGCCTCGACCACTTCCGGGTTCACCACCTTGTGATCGACCAGGATTTCACCGAGCGGCGGCGCCGACGTGCCATCGTCGCCCAAGGCAAGTTTCTGCTGGCTGAGACCCAGTTCGAGTTCGGCCTGGGTCAGCGCACCACAGCGGACCAGGATTTCACCCAGGCGCATGCTGTCTTCCGGCAATTCCTGGATGTGCTTCAGGTATTCGGAGAGGCGGCTGTTCGGCGGCAGGATGCGCAGTTCGCATTCGTCGCGCACGAAATCGAAAACGCGTTCGATGTCGGCCTTCGAACTGCGGGTCTGCAACTGGATCTCGAAACCGAGATAGCACGACTCCGGGTCCATCTCGGCAGCGACCGGGATCGCGTCGGTGATAGTGGCGATATTGAGGATTTCGCCCAGCGATGCCAGATAGTAGATGAAGGAGAGCGGGTCCATGCCGCCGCGCATCACGTTTTCGCCGAAACGTACCGAGACGTGCCAGCTGTCGTTGAGGACGATGCCGCCGGCGTTTTCGACTTCGACCGCCGGTTCGCGGTCGGCAACGGTCAGTTCCGACGCGGCGGCGGGTTCGCCCCCAGCCATGCCGTCGAGGAAGCCCTGAACCTGAGCGCTCAGGACCTCGCCCTGCGCCTGCAGTTCACCGGCCGGCCCGGCTTCGCCGGCCGCCAGCACCTCGATCAGGCTGACCATGTGGTCGCAGCAGCCGAGCAACAGCGTGGTCAGCGTCGGCGTCACGGTCAGCGCGCCGTTACGCAGCGCATCAAGGACGTTCTCGACGCGGTGCGTGAAGGCCTCGATGAAATGGCATTCGATGACGCCGGCACCGCCCTTGATCGTATGCGCGGCGCGGAAGATGGCGTTGATGTTGTCCGGGTCGTCCGGATTCTGTTCCAGGCCGAGCAGGCAGGATTCCATCTCGGCAAGCTGCTCGCGGCTTTCCTGGATATAGACGCTGGTGATTTCATCCATGCTGGTTTTCCTTGACTCAGCCGGCTTCGTGGGCCGGGATGACCAACGGGTCGCCGAACTCGGCGGCCATGTTGCAGAAATCGATGAGCGAACTGACGGCCTGGCTGTGGGCGACGATGCGCACCCGTTTGCCGGCCCGCTGCGCTTCCTTCTTCAGCAGGACCAGCAGCTGCAAGCCGGCGGCATCCATCTCGGCGACCTGCGACAGGTTCAGTTCAAGTTCGTCGGTGACCGCCAGGGCGTCGAGCAGCTGCTGCTTGAGGTCAAGCGCATGGTAGATGGTCAGCGGCAGGCTGACGACGAGGGGGGGCTGGGCAGACATCGGATCCTCCCTAGAACAGTTCAATGCGCGAACTGGCCGGCGCGGCGCTGGCCGTTTCCTGCTTCAGCACGCTCTGATGCGTACTGCGCTGGCTTTCCATCACATAGCGGCTGTACAGGGCCTGCAGGTGCTGGGCGATCGGTTCGTACTTGAAGGCCGGGTCGTCGAAGGCATGCAGACGTTCGGCCAGCAGGCTGGCGTGGCCGTCGAGGCGAGTCAGCGCCTGCATCACCTGCTCGATCTGCTGCCGGCTGACGTCCTGGAACTGGACGCTGGCCTGCGCTTCCATGAACATCGCCGCCAGTTGCCGGCTGCTGTCGCGGATCTGCCCCAGCACGTCGGACTCGTGCCGCATCAGTTCCTCGTAGCTGTGGCCGAGCGCACTCAGTTGAGTGGAGAAGAAGTTGAGCAACTCCTTTTCCTGAGAAAGATTGACGTTGGACAGCTTGTCCTGGAACTGCACCTCGATACTCTCGGCAACGGCAGCGATGCCGCGGCTGATCTTGACCACCGCCGCCTCGGTCTCGCCCGACAGCTTGCGCACCTCGTCGGCGACCACGGCAAAACCACGTCCGGCCTCGCCAGCACGCGCCGCCTCGATGGCGGCGTTGAGGGCAAGCAGATTGGTCTGCCCGGCGACATGCTTGATCAACTGCACCAGCGATTCGAGCGAGCGTGCCTCCTGGACCACCTGCGTCACCCGCTGCTGATCCTGCTCGGTTTCCTCCAGACGCTGCCGGATGTAACCCTCCATCCGGTGAATGACCTCCTGGTTCTGTTCGATGCGCACCTCGGAATCCTTCGCCAGTTCGACATTTTCCTGCGTCGTCTGGCTGACGAAACGATCGAGCTTGCTGACCACCTCGTCGATGGTCTGCAACTGACTGACGATGGTGAACGCCGCCTTCTCGGTGTCATCGACAACCCGTTTGAGTTGCCCGCGAACCACTTCGTTGAAATCGCCGACCTGCTTCAGCTCGCCCGAGACTTCCTCGGCCACCTGGCGGAAGGTGGTCTCGTGGCTGGCACTGGAATCGGCAAGCCTGCCCAGGCCGAGGGAGTAGTCGCGGAAAAAGGCACGGGAAACGAGGTACTGGGCGATGAAGGTGAAATAGACGATGAAGATCGTGCCCAGCGTATCGGGCAATCTGGCCGGCACGAACACGTGATGGAACCAGTTGTGCAGGACGTAGACGGTACCGCCTGCCCCCACCGCGACCAGGGTGGCAACCAGCAAGGCACGCCACATGAGGGTTGACTGGTTCATCAGCGGACGACCAGCTTGATCGTATTGAGCAACTCGTCAGCCGTCGCCGGCTTGACGATCCACCCTGAGGCCCCGGCCGCCTTCGCCTCCATCTTGCGCGACTGCTGCGACTCGGTGGTCAGGAACAGGATGGGTACGAACTTGTAAGCCGGCAGCTTGCGCACTTCCTTGATCAGGTCGATGCCGTTCATGCCCGGCATGTTGAGGTCGGTGATCAGGAGGTCGATCTTCATCCCGCCCTGCAGTTTGCGCAGCGCCTCCTCACCACTTGCTGCTTTCTCGGTGGCGTAGCCAGCCTTGGCGAGAATTCCAGAAATGCTCAACAGAATGGTTGCCGAATCGTCGACAAGAAAAACGGTTTTCATTTTTTACAC
This sequence comes from Betaproteobacteria bacterium UBA5582, assembly GCA_002425245.1. Lineage (GTDB taxonomy): Bacteria > Pseudomonadota > Gammaproteobacteria > Burkholderiales > Rhodocyclaceae > Azonexus. The sequence continues at coordinate 9,841 of DILW01000147.1, forward strand.
AAGCCCCCGCAAGTGGTTCTTCCGGAAATGAAATTCCCCGCACGAACGAATCAGCCGAAGACGCTGCCGATCATGCACCGCGTAGCGCAATCCTACGCAAAATCCGGCGTCACAAATATTTGACACTTTTTCTGAATTTCACGAAGCAAAGAAGATGACGAAAGAATTATCTATCGTCTCGCACCCAGCCACAATAGCATGAAAGAAGCGGGCAAAAGTCGACCGCCCCGACTTTCCATGCGATCGTATCGCATGCTCGCGCCAACGCAAAAATACCACGTTTGACAAAAGATCGATTGCCCCGCTGACATGGCACGGCGACAATCCCCCTTCCCAAACACTGCAAAGCACCATGAACCCCGCCACTCACCTGACACGCCGTTCGCCCGATGAACAACAGCAACTCGAAGCCACCCTGCGTGAGATGTTTGAACACCGTATCAGTTTCAACGAGGTGCTCGGTCTGAAGGTGGCTTCATTCAACCCGGCGGCGGCCCAACTGAGCTTCGAAATGCGCCCCGAACTGGTCGGCCACTACCTTTACGGCCGCCTGCACGGCGGCGTGATCGCCGCTGCTCTCGACACCGTTGGCGGTTTTGCCGCAGTGGTTGGCATCGCCGAGAAGTTTTGCGGCGAGACCGCCGAACAGGTGGCACACCGTTTCGGCCGCATCGGCACCATCGACCTGCGTACCGATTTCCTGCACCCGGGCATCGGCAGGCAGTTCACCGCCACCGGCCGGATCACCCGCCTCGGCGGGCGTATCGCGTCTATCCAGATGACCCTGGAAAACGAAAGCGGGCTGCTGATCGCGACCGGCAGCGCCGCTTACGTGATCAGTTAAATCAGTGCCACCGACTGCTCACCGCGTTCATAGACGACATTGGCCCGGCCGACGATCAGCGGGTCGAGATTACCGATCCGGGCCGTGTCCTTGTTGGCGTAGGGCAGTTTGTGCAGGACGTAGCGCATAGCATTGAGCCGCGCGCGTTTCTTGCAGTTCGACTTGATCACTGTCCACGGCGCATCGGCGGTATCGGTGTGGAAGAACATCGCTTCCTTGGCCTTGGTGTAGTCGCCCCATTTATCGAGGGAGGCCATGTCGATCGGCGACAGCTTCCACTGCTTGAGGGGGTGCACCTTGCGCTCGCGGAAGCGGCGACGCTGCTCTTCCTGGCTGACCGAGAACCAGAACTTGATCAGGTGGGTGCCGTTCCTGACCAGCATGCGCTCGAACTCCGGCGCCTGACGGACGAACTCGCCGTACTCCTGATCGCTGCAGAAGCCCATGACGCGCTCGACGCCCGCCCGGTTGTACCAGGAGCGGTCGAACAGGACAATCTCGCCGTTGGTCGGCAGGTGCTGCACGTAGCGCTGGAAGTACCACTGGCCGCGCTCGATCTCGGAGGGCTTTTCCAGCGCGACGACGCGGGCGCCCCGTGGGTTCAGGTGTTCCATGAAGCGCTTGATGGTTCCGCCCTTGCCGGCCGCGTCGCGGCCTTCGAAGAGGATCACCACCTTCTGCCCGGTTTCCTTGACCCAGGCCTGGAGCTTGAGCAACTCGACCTGCAGGCGATACTTCTGCCGCTCGTAGTTGGCCCGCTGCATCAGGTTCTTGTAGGGATAACCGCCTTCGCGCCAATCCTTGGCCAGTTCCTCGTCGGGATTGACGATACCGTCGTCGACGGTGATGCGCTGCTGCTTGAGCAGGCTCTTGAGCAGTGTCAGCGCTTCCTCGGCCGGCGAATTGGCGAGGATGTCGCGCATCGCCGCCATCTTGGCTTCCTGGGCGGCATCGACCGCGTTATGCACGGAAAAACCCTCGATGCCTGCCGGCGTCTGCACCGGCGGCACATCCCCCCGGGCGACCGGACGTTGGCGGGTAACCCGGGTACGCGGAGCTGCTGCGGGCGCAGTCGTATCCGTCTTCTTTTTCGCTGAAACCATGAATGCCCCTCGTTGTGTGCAGAAAGGGCTATTTCACGCCGATGCGCGGCGCTTGTCTAGTCCAGCAGTTCCACCGGCATGACGGCGCGCAGTACGGTCTGGGTTTCGCCCTGGCGCAAGCGGTTGCTCAACCACCAGACCGCCCCCTTCTTGATACTCCAGGGCGCTTCGGCACCGGCGAGGAGAAGCGAAGCCAGGCGACCGAGCGAGGGCTGGTGACCGACGATCAGCACCGAACCACGGGCATCCGGCCAGCCCGAGGCTGCAATCAACTCGGAAACGCAGGCCTCCGGTCCGATCTTGCGCTGGGTTTCGAAAGGCAGGCCGAGCGCCTGCGCCGTCTGCTGGGTGCGGATCGCCGGGCTGGCAACGATGCGCAGATCCTTGGGCATGTTCTCGTGTAACCAGGTGGCCATGCGTCTGGCCTGCTTCTCGCCGCGCTCGGTCAGGCGGCGTTTCATATCGTCCTCGCCGTCCTCGGCTTCGGCATGACGCCACAACAGCAAATCCATCGTCACCTCCGTAAAAGCCGGCATGATGCCAGCGTATTGTTACGCTGACATTGCACCGGGCAATCAGGCAAAAAGATCGGGCTGCGGCTCGCGCAGACTATCGCGACTGACCGTCAGGCGCACGTTTACACCTTTGCGTCCGATGGCATCGACGACCATACGCCCGCAGCGCGCTTCGGCGACGACGATGACATTGCGCGTCTGCGCCTTCGTTCTGCCGACGTAGAGGGCCAGATTACCGGGTTGTGGATTCCACTTGAGCATGTGCACCATCTTACGGGCGAGCTAGCGCGCTGTCAGCAGTTGCCCACAGCGGCCTGGGTCGTGGGGGCATCGTCGAGAACATTGATGACCGCCTGAAAATGGGCAAGCAGTTCCTCGTTGCCCTCGGCTTCGCTGGCAAGCTGGATATTGCGCGCCAGGTTGCGGGCACGCCAGGTCACCTCGCTCACGATCTGCTGCATCTCCTCACGCAGACCGGGATCTGAAATATCCTCGCCAGGCAGGGTCGCGGCATCGAGAATGCCGGTGGCTCGCAAGGACATGGCGAAGCTGTCGAGCAAACGGCCGACACGGGTGGCGAGTGCCTGCATGGCACCGGCAAAACGGTTCAAGGGAACCCTGGCCAGCAGGTCACCGGCCGCCTGGATACGCTCAAGCAGGCGCTGGGCGGCGTCGATTCCCAACGGCGGGAGGCTGGTCTGGGTACCGAAGGCCACTTTCTGCAAGCCGCGGATCATGACATCGGCGGCGTCGCGGTCGAACTCGTTGGGAACGATGCGCAGGGCCAGCGACACCCGTTTGCTGCAACTGTCGCCCCGAGCGATCAGGGCCGCCGAGGCATCGGCCACAGCCAGCCACCCGGCCAGCTGGTGCTGTTCGTGGCGAGACAACTGTGCCGGATAACCGCTACCATCGTGCCGCTCATGATGTTGGCCGACACAGGCCAGCAGGCTTTTGGGCAAAGTGGTCAGATTGCCGATCAGCAACTGGCCGACATGCGGATGAGTGGCCACGTGCTTCCACTCGCGCGGCGTCAGGTGGCCCTGGCGGCGCAGATACTCGGGGTTGATGTAGATCTCGCCGAGGTCGTGCAGCACCGAGGCCAGCAGCAACACCTGGGCATCCCCGGCCGGCGCATTCAGCTCGCCGGCGATGCCGGCACACAGGGCGGCGACGATCTGGGTGCTGCGAAAGCTATCCGGATTGGCATGCCGGGCACAGGTCAGCAGCATCAGCAGCGGTGGCGGCAAGTGCAAGGCGCGGCCATCGCGCAGGATCTCTCGCGCCGCACGCCCGCCGGCCACGGCAGCCAAGGCCGGAATCTCGCCGATCAGGTCGATGGCCCCCTGCATCAGTTCACCGATGGTCACCCCCCCCTCAACGGCCAGTGAAGATTCCAGGGGTGCCCGTAATTTGCGCAGCAACAGCCGGTCCTGCATCGCCCGGGAGATCGTCGCTCCCCGGGCGAGCAATTTCATGCCCTGCTCGTCGTAGATGTCCTCGGTAGCGACGATCGCGTGGCTCTCGGAAAGATTGAGCAACTTTTCCACGCAATGCCGGTTCGTACTGTAGGTAGCCATCTTCTGCTAACGCTGCCGGGGATTTTCAATTTTGCCTTTTTACACCTTATGACGAAAAAATGCCAGAAACACACTTTTTCACCAGCCATCCGGGAGAAAGAATCCGCGCGCGCAATGAAAAACGGCAGCCTTTTCAGGCTACCGTTTTTCATTAAATACTTTGGTGGCCAATCGCGGAATCGAACCACGGACACGCGGATTTTCAACGGGAAAAACTCGTCTTTTGAACCGCGAAGCCAGACGCAACTTACAACATAAACAAGCACTTAACCGAACTCAAACGTACTCGAGCGCAGTCAAGCGCAACCACTCGTCAAAACTTTTGACAGAAATTTGTCAGAAAAAACAACGCTTAAAGCATAGTCAAGCAAACGACTGATGTAAAGCAGCGCCAATAGCTGACTCTGCTCGGCCCAAGCACAACAACGCCCTTGCGGAGCGGAGCAATACGGCAGTGGCAACTCGCCGGACTGGTTAAACCGCACAGCCTCCTGCCAAACAGCTCAGTCCGCATCCTGTGACACCTGGGATAATTTGAATCCGATTCTTCATACAACCTTAGGTTCAGTCGAATAGTCATTATGGTGTATTGATGACGGAGCAACGTAAAGTCAAAATCAACTCAAGGTTGATCCAGACACAACCTTCCCCCTGATGATCGCTGACCCGATTGTCTTCAGGCCCCGCACAAACACCTCCCTGTGCGGGGTCTTTTTCTTTTCTGGCTGGCTTCAGCGGGTCAGTTGTGCGTAGCAGAGCGGCAGGCGCGCCGGTAGTTCGACCGGGTTGCGGATGATGCTGTAGCCGCTGACGCCGAACAGGTGAGGCAGGTAACTGTTGCCGGTGCGGTCGATGGTCAGGCAGAACGGCACGATGCCCTGGTGTCGGGCTTCCTGGATGGCGGCACGGGTGTCCTCGATGCCGTAACGGCTGTCGTATTGATCGAGATCGTTGGGTTTGCCGTCGGAGAGGATGATCAGCACCTTGCGGCCGGCGGTTTCGTCGCCGAGCAACTGGCTGCTGCGTCGTATCGCCGCGCCCATGCGGGTGTAGAACCCGGGCTTGATCGCCTGGATGCGGCCGCGCGCGATATCGCCGAAGCGCTCGCCGAAATCCTTCAAGCGATGAAAGCGTACCTGGCGTTTCACCGACGAAAAGCCGCACATCGCGAAGCGGTCGCCGGTGCCGCGCAGGGCCTCGCCGAACAGCAGCAAGGTGTCGCGGATGACGTCGATGACACGGGCCTCGCTCGAGACATAGGCGTCGGTCGACAGGGAAAGATCGGCCAGGACCAGGCAGGCCAGGTCGCGTTCCTGGCGCTCGATCGACTGGAACAATTGTTCGCTGCCATGGCGGCCACAGGCACGGTCGGTGGTCGCCCGCACGATGGCGTCGAGGTCGAGTTCGCAGCCGTCGGGCTGCCCCTTGAGCCAGCGGCGTTGCGGCTGCAGGGCGGCGAATTGCTGGTGTAGCCGCTTGGCGGTACGCCGCAATTCGACGGGCAGCTTGCCGGCCGGCAGCTCGCGGGCCACGAGTTCCTGCAGGCGGACATGGTCGGCCTGCAGCGTGCCCTTGCGGTAATCCCATTCGGGCAGGGGCATGCCTTCGCCCAGGGGCAGATCGTCGGCGGCGGCCGAGGGCAGGTCGAGGTCGAAGCGGACACGGGTGGCAATCCGTTCGCCGGCATCCGGTGTGGCCAGTGCCAGCTGTTCGAGGTTGCGGGCGGCGTCGGCGGCGTGTGGGTCGGGATCGTCGTCGACGCTGCGGTTGATGCGCAGGAACTCGGCAACCGAAAGCAGGCTCTCGGCGCGGAAGAACATCAGCAGGCCGTTCTTTTCCGCCGGCGG